>NZ_CP032406.1:300000-510647 GCF_016806065.1 Rhizobium rosettiformans | reverse complement strand
GACCGCGAATGTGCCGATGATCGAGACGGGAACGGCAATCAGCGGAATGATCGAAGCGCGCCAGGTCTGCAGGAAGAGGATAACCACAAGCACGACCAGCGCGATGGCCTCAAGAAGTGTGTCAACCACCTTGTCGATCGAGGCGCGGACGAATTCCGTGGTGTCATAGACGATCTCGAAACGGACGCCCTCAGGCATGGCCTGCTTCAGATCACTCATGGTCTGTTGGACGGCGTCGGAAATCGCGATCGCGTTCGATCCAGGCGCCTGGAAGATCGGAATGGCGACAGCTGGCTCGCCGTCGAGCAGCGAGCGGAGCGCGTATTCGGCAGCCCCAAGCTCGATGCGGGCGAGATCTGAAAGCCGCGTGATTTCGCCATTCGAGCCGGATTTGACGACGATGTCTCCGAACTCCTCCGGGGTCTGGAGACGGCCCTGGGCATTGATGTTCAGTTGGAGATCAACACCCTCCGGCGAAGGCGAGGCGCCAATCGTGCCAGCCGCGGCCTGGACGTTTTGCTGGGCAATGGCGCTGGTGATATCGCTGGCCGTGAGGCCCCGCTCGGCGACCTTTTGTGGATCAAGCCAGATGCGCATCGAATAGTCGCCCGCGCCGAAGATCTGAACCTGACCGACCCCTTCGATGCGCGCCAGCCGGTCCTTGATGTTGAGCGTCGCGTAATTGCGCAGATAGGTGAGGTCATAGCGATCACCGGTGGATACCAGATGGACCACCATCATCAGATCGGGCGAACTCTTGACGGTCGTTACACCGAGCGCCCGGACCTCTGCCGGCAGGCGCGGCTCGGCCTGGGCAACACGGTTTTGCACAAGTTGCTGTGCCTGGTCCGGGTCGGTTCCAAGGCGGAAGGTGACGGTGAGCGTCATCACGCCATCGGATGTTGCCTGGCTCGACATGTAGAGCATGTTTTCCACGCCATTGATCTGCTCTTCGAGCGGCGTTGCCACTGTCTGGGCAATCACGGTCGGATTGGCACCGGGATAGACGGCCCGCACCACAACGGATGGCGGCACGACCTCCGGATATTCCGAAATCGGCAATGCGCGAAGGCCGATCAGGCCCGCGACGAGAATGAGGATGGACAAGACGGCGGCAAAGACCGGCCGATCAACAAAGAATCGAGAGAAGTTCATCTTTAAGGCCCCATAAGGCGGACACGGGAGGATCGGTCCCGGGATCACGATCCCGGGCGCGTGGTAGATTTGGATGGTGAGCCGAGTGAGGGCAGGACGGGTTGGCCAGGCCCAAGCGAGCTTGTGCCTTAGGCTTTTTGATCAGTTCTTCAGGGCCGTCTGTTCCTGCGGGGCGACGACGGCACCTGGTCGGATGCGCTGCAGACCGCTGACGACGATCCGATCGCCGGCGTTCAAGCCGGTTTCGACAATGCGCTGGCCGTCAACCGCAGCACCCAGTTCGACCTGCCGGTAGCTGACCGTATTGTCAGCTGCGACCACAAAGACGAACTTCTTGTCCTGATCGGTACCAACCGCACGCTCGCTGATTGTCACACGGTCTTGCGCCTTTGGCTGTCCCAGGCGAATGCGGGCGAATTGTCCAGGCAGAAGCCGACCGTCGTGATTGTCGAAGACCGCGCGTATACGGATCGTCCCGGTCGAGGCGTCGATCTCGTTGTTGATCAGTTGCAACCGGCCAGGGATTGTCGCCGCGGTACCGGTGCCGGTGTCGACTTCCACCGGTATCTGATCGAGAAGCAGGCTTGCATCATTGGCCGGCAGTGTCGACAAGACATCGCGCAGATGGCCCTCGTCGATGGTGAAGCTTGCATAGATCGGGTCAAGCGAAACAAGCGTGACGAGCGACGGAGACGACGGGCCGGCCGCCACGAGATTTCCGGGGGTGACCTCGAGCGTGCCGATGCGGCCTGCGATCGGCGCGCGGATTTCGGTGTAAGCGAGGTCCAGTTCGGCCAACCTCAATGCTGCCTTTGCGGACTTGAGCTCGGCTTCAGTCGAGGCTTTCGTGCTCTTGCGCTGTGCGACCTCGCTTTGAGAAATCGTGTTGCGCAAAAGCAGGGCATTGCCGCGGTCGAGTTCGGTGGTTGCAAGCACGAGCCGCGCTTCGGCCGACGCCACGGCGCCATGGGCTCGTTCGACGACGGCCTGGTAAGGCTCCGGATCGATCGTAAACAGAAGGTCGCCCTTGTTCACGAGCCCGCCTTCCTTGAAATGCACCGACTGGACGGCGCCGGCGACCCGCGAGCGGAGCTCGACCCGGTCGACGGCCTCAAAGCGTCCGGAGACTTCGCGCCAGACGTGAACCGGACGTGGTTGGACCGTAGTCACCGTGACCGGCACAGCCGGTGGCGTCGCTTGCGTTTCGGTCGATGCCGCCTCAGCATTTGATGACGATTGAACATAAAGCGTGCCGCCAATTGCCAAAGCTGTCGCCATCGCGAAACCCCACAGGGCCGCGTTCCTGATCCTTGCGGTCATGATCGTCTCCTTCGGTTCGCCTGGAACCGCTATGTGGTGGGAGCGGGTTGGAGCCCGCCGTCAGTGTGGCAGTTCTGAAAGGAACCGCGAGAATTCGGTCGAGACGTGCGAATGCCATTCGCCGACCCGGCCGTCATAAAGGCCCGTCCATCCGAGATGCTCGGGCAAGATCTTCGTGTTTACTGAGACGCCAGCCGTTCGCAGGCGCTCAGCGTAGTCGAGGCTTTCGTCGCGCAAGGGATCATCAAGCGACGTCATGATCAAAGCCGGAGCCACTCCCATCAGTCGGCTGCACAGACAAGGAGCGGCATAGGGGTGCTGGCCATCGCCTGGATTTGCTAGATAATGCTGCCAGCCCTTGGCCCACCTTTGCTGCAGGTCGATCTCATCGGCCTCACGAAACGACACCGTCACCATGCGGGGATCGAGCAGAGGAGACAGAAGAACCTGCCCTGCAAGCTCACCCGGCATGGCATCGCGTGCCTTCAAGGCGAGGCTGGCCGCGAGGTTTCCCCCGGCCTCGTCTCCTGCAACCAGCACCGGAGAGCGATTGGTCGCGAAAAGCTTGCGCTTTGAAAACAGATGTTTCAGTGCCTCGAATGCCCGCTCCAGACAGCCGGGAAACACAGCTTGCTTCGGGTCGCTACAGTCCGCTTCAACGACGAGCGCACCAGCTTCGGCCATGGCCAAAGCTGCCGGGGCGTCGCCTGTGCGTGATGGAGCTGCACCGAATGCCGCTCCGGCAAAATAGAGCACCAGCGGTCTGGGACCCGCCTTGGCCGGTGTCTTATAGACGCGAAACGGCATGGGAAACCGTGCCTCGTCAACTTCTCCGCTTTGCCATTGCCTGGTCATTGTCTTGGTGATCGCCCGCTAGAATGCGCTTCCACTTGCCGCCAATATATATTATTGTCCTTCCTATCGGCACAAGTTGCCTATTATTGATATCTCTGTTCCGAATATCCGTATAATGAGCATATTTCTTCAGAGGGTTTGCAGTTCATGGATCAGCTATCCGCCATGCGGGTGTTCACGAGAGTGGTGGAAACCGGCAATTTTTCGAAAGCTGCCAATTCGCTCAAAATGCCGAAGACATCAGTCACCACGGCAGTCCAGGCTCTTGAGGCGCATCTGGCGACGAAGCTGTTGAACCGGACAACCCGACGGGTCGTCGTCACCACGGATGGGGCGCTCTATTACGAACGGGCTGCACGGATCCTGTCCGAGCTCGACGAGCTCGACAACAGTCTTTCCAGCTCCCAGGCTCAGCCGTCCGGCAAGGTGCGTGTGGCGCTGTCGGGTGCCTTCGCCGATCGCATCATCATGCCAGCACTTTGCGAGTTTCACACACGATATCCCAAGATCCAGCTGGAATTCGATATAGGTGACCGGATCGTCGACTATGTTGCCGAAAACATCGACTGCGCCTTGCGGGCCGGCACGCCGAGCGATCAATCGCTCGTCGCTCGTAAGGTGGCAGATCTGGAACTTCGAACCTATGCAGCTCCGCTCTATCTCGAGCGCATGGGCACGCCCCATCATCCTCGCGACCTTAACAAGGGTCACTTCGGCGTGGGTTACATGAAGGCCTATGAGGGACGGGTCTTTCCCCTGATGTTTCGAAAAGGTGAGGAAGACGTTGAAGTCAGCCTCGACTATGTGATCTCGGTCAACGAGTTCAGAAGTTACATGGCCGCCACGATCGCCGGGATTGGTGTCGCCCAGGCCGTCGCCTTCACGGTTTCGGATAGCGTCAAGCGCGGGGAACTCGTCGAAATCCTGTCGGACTGGCAACGTGATCCCATCCCGCTTTATGTCGTCTATCCCCAGACCCGCCACCTGAGCAACAAGGTCCGCGTCTTCGTCGACTGGTTGGCGCGCAAGCTTCACGAGGCGCAACAGTCCGAGGCGCGTCATGATGCGTCCTTGCGGACAAAGGCACAGGGCTGAAAATCCTCGCTGACTAACCTGCCAGGAAGCAGACATCGCCCGGCCCCTTTTCGTCGCCTGTGCGCCAATAGGAGACGTGCGCCGCGTCGGAGTTCATGCCTGTAATGGGGCCGGGAGCGGAATGTCCGGTTCCAACAGCCATGTAGAAATAGCTGCCTTAGCTCAGCCAGGGTCGCTTCCCGCCAGCCAAAATCAAAAAAAGGAGCGCAGCGATAAGCCGCGCTCCTTCCGCTCTGCGCACAAGGGTCTGGTAGAATTGGCTGGGGACCCCAGAGTAGTTGACCGTGCAGGGACCCAATCAAGCTGGCAGCTTCGTATTCGCTTTCACCTGAACCTCGGCCTTACGTCAGTCCGGGGCTGCCGTTCAGGTTCCTGTCAGCTTTCCGGGTCAGTGCATCGGATCTCTTTGACCCATGCATGAAAGGAAGCGGGCTTGTTCAAGACGCTTTTGAGCTTCAGGCCGCGGATGCGCAGCGAATGGCTGAGCATCCTCACGGCAGTCTATCTTCTCTTCTTCATGAACGGGACGTTCTGGGACAAGTCTTCGGTCTTCCTGAAAGGCGATGCGCTGGCACTGCTGGCGCTCGGCATCGGGCTACTCGCCGGGTTCATCGCGCTGATCGTCACCTTCTCGGCGAAATACGTCATCAAGCCGGTGCTGATCGTTATCGTCCTGGCTGCCGTCTCCGGAGCCTGGTTCATGGACCGCTTCGGCGTCATCATCGACGGCGAGATGATCCGCAACGCGATGGAGACCAATCAGGCGGAAGCCGGGCACCTGATCACCCCCGCTTTCATCCTGCATATGCTGCTCTTCGGCGCCCTTCCCGCTCTCTTCATCGCCGTCGTGGACATCGTTCACCGGCCGATCCTGAAAAAGGTCGCCGTCAATCTGATGATCATCCTGCCCTGCCTGGTCGTGTTCGGGCTGGCCGGGCTTTCTAACAGCGGCACCTTCATCTTCAACATCCGGCAGCACCGTGACTGGTTTCGCACGTTGAACCCGGTCTTCCCCATGGCGAGCGCTGCCGGTTTCCTGATCGGGGAAAGCAAGGAGCAGAACATCGTCGTTCAGTCCCTCGGTACCGATGCGAAGGTCGCGGATGATCTGACGTTCGGACAGCGTAAGCCGCGGGTGACTATCGTCGTGGTCGGCGAGACAGCCCGCGCACAGAATTTCCAGCTCGGAGGCTATGCCCGAGAAACCAACCCCGAGCTTTCGAAGCGCGACATCGTCTATTTCGACAATACGTCCAGTTGCGGGACGGCAACGGCCGTCTCCGTGCCCTGCATGTTCTCCGTCTACAGCCGCAAGGACTATTCGCACGCGAAGGGGCTGGCCACTGAAGATCTGATGGATGTTCTCACCCATGCCGGGATCAAGACGGAATGGTGGGACAATAATACCGGTGACAAACATGTCGCCGACCGGATCAAGAAGACGGAGTTCTTCAAGTCGAACGATCCGCGCTTCTGCGATGGAGGCGAGTGCCTCGATCAAATCCTGGTCGACGGTCTCGACGCATGGCTTGAGAAGGTCGATGGCGACGCGGTGCTGGTGCTGCACCAGCTCGGCAATCACGGCCCCGCCTACTATCTCCGTTATCCGCAAGACTTCGCGAAATTCACTCCCGACTGCCGCTCCGTCGACTTCGATACCTGCACGCCGGAGACCATCACCAACGCCTATGACAATGCGCTGCTGTATACCGACCACATCCTCGCGGAGGTGATCGACACGCTCGGCGCGCATGGCGACCGGCTGGACACGGCGATGATCTACATGTCGGACCATGGGGAATCGCTGGGTGAGAACGGTCTTTACCTCCACGGAGCGCCCTACATGTTCGCACCAACTGAGCAGACCCATGTGCCCTTCGTTCTCTGGGTTTCGCCGGGCCTGCGGCAATCGTCGGGGATCGACACCTCCTGCCTCGCGGCCAATGCAGAGGCAGCCCATTCGCATGACAACCTCTTTCACAGCGTTCTCGGCCTGATGCAGGTGGACACGCAGGTTCGTGATCCCGCTTTGGATATCTTCGCCGCCTGCCGCACGGGAGCTTCCTCATGACCCAGCAGACTGAACAGGCGCCGCTGAAGCAGGTCGGAATTTCCCATCTGTTCTCCGCAGCCGGCTATTCGGTGGGCGGTCTGACACGACTGGCGAAAGAAGCAGCCTTCCGCCAGGAGGTCGTGGCGGGCGCAGGGTTATTGGCCGCCTACGCCATCATGGATGTGACGGCCGCGATCAGGCTGTCTGCGGCCGTGCTGTTTCTCCTTCTGATCGCCATGGAGGCGGTCAACACGGCAATCGAGGAGATCATCGACCGTATCTCGCCCGAAGTGTCCGATACCGGCAAGCATGCCAAAGATCTCGGCTCTCTCGCCGTCTTCTGTCTGATCCTGGCCAATTCCCTGTTGCTCTTGTACGCGCTCTCGATTCACTTCTCGATGTGACGCTGCCGTTGCCGGCCTCGCAGTGCGGGAGATCCGCTCGAGCGAGCCCAAATACAACAAGGACGCCGCGGGCAGCGGCGTCCTTGTTTGTTTTCAACGGATATCAGAAATCAGGCGATATCGCCGCCGGCAGGCGCGCGTTTGCGGCCGGTGATCATGGCCAGCACCAGGTTCTCGTGGTGCCGGAGGCTGGCATGGATGACGCCTGCGACATGCAAGGCGATCGCTACCAGGAGCAGTTCTGCCAGCGTCTCATGCGTTTCCTCAACCCACTCGATGCCCCAATAGGCATCCGTCGTCTGCATCCATCCCGTCAGCGCAATGCCGGCGACCATCACGATCAATGCAACGACCATGGCCGCCCCGAGCGGGTTGTGGCCCAGGTAACGCTGCTCTTTGTGGCGCAGCATTTCACGGGCATAAGTGAGCGTGCTCTTCGGCGAGCGGATGAACTGACTGAAGCGGGCGTAGCGCGTGCCGGCCAAGCCGAGGACGAGCCGCAGGCCAATGAGGCCCGCGGCTGCATAGCCTGCCACTTCGTGCACGCTCTGCAATTCGTCCGCCGTCAACCAGCACAAGGCGACACTGCCCGCAAGGCTCCAGTGAAAGAGCCTGACCGGACGATCCCAGACCTTGACTGTCGACGCCATCGATCAGTCCTCGACCTTCATGTCGACGGACTCAAGCGTCTGCGGGTTGAAATAGGCCTCGACCTTCTCGCCCTTGGCATTGATGGCATAGGCTTCGTAGCAGCCGTCCTCGGTCTTGATCGAGCGGACCTTCCAGCCTTCGCCTTCGAGCTTGGCCTGCAGGGTCTCCCGCGGCTTCCAGTCGGCCATGGCGACGTTGCATTTTTCGGAGGCTAGCGCGGTGCCGCCGAATGCTGCTGCGAGGCTGAGGGCAATGATGATCTTGCGCATGTGACGTGTTCCTTTCCTGTGTTGGACACGGAGGGGAAGATCAATCTTCAAGCTGACATCCACCTGAATGGGTTCAACCAATCTTGCGGCGGGTTCAGCAGCCTGTCAGTTTCGTGCGGCACAAGGGATCGCAGTCGCTTGGATTGAGGACATGGAATGCGGGTACTGTTGGTGGAAGACGATGAGATGCTGGGCGATGCCGTGAAGACGCATGTCGACCGCCAGGGCCATGCCGTGGACTGGGCGCTGACGCGCGACGAGGCGGAAGCCAGCCTCGAGGCCGTGGCTTATGATCTCGTTCTCCTCGACCTGCGGCTGCCGGATGGAAGCGGGCTCGACATCCTCAAGGTTCTGCGCGCCCGCCGCGACGAGATGCCGGTCATCATAATGACGGCGCATGACCAGGTGTCGGACCGGATCGCCGGGCTGAATGCCGGCGCGGACGACTACCTCGTCAAGCCCGTCGATCTCGGCGAATTGCAGGCCCGCATACACGCCGTGTCGCGACGCTATGGAACGCACAAGCTGCCCGATCTGACGATCGGGGGCCTTGCCATCTACCCGTCCGAACGACGGATTGCCGGCAGAGGCGGCGAGGAAATCCAGTTGTCCTCGCGCGAATGGGCCGTTCTCGACAGGCTGATCGCCCGCAAGCGCGCCATCGTTTCCAAGGCCCAGATCGAAGAAGCGCTGTATGCCTTCGGGGCAGAGGTCGAGAGCAACACCGTCGAGGTCTATGTCAGTCGCCTGCGGCGCAAACTCGGCAAGGATTCGATCGAGACCGTGCGCGGTGTCGGCTACAGGATTTCCGGCGATGCGACTTGAAACCAGAAGCCTTGCCGGACGCCTCGTCTGGTCCCTGTCGATCCTGCTTGCCGTCTTCTGGACGATCGCCGTCGGCCTCTCCATCCATGTCATGCGCGCGGAATTCGACGAGGTCTTCGACAGCGCGCTGCAGGAGACCACCGAGCGTCTCGCGCCCCTGGTGGTCGACGACTATTTCCGCCGGGATGCCGGCACCATGCCGAACCGGGTCGCGGCCCTCACGCCGGGCACAGCCGACGAATATCTGACCTATCAGGTGCGGGACGCGGCCGGGCGCGTGCTGATGCATTCGCATAATGTCGGCACGGAGCCCTATCCTGCGCCGCTCACATCCGGCTTCTGGAGCGGCGACGACATCAGGATCTTCACCATCGCGACCGTGAGCGACACGCTCTTCATTCAGGTGGCGGATTCACTGGCGCATCGTCGGGAGGCCACGCTCGAAAGCGCGCTCACGCTTCTCCTGCCGATCCTGCTGCTCCTGCCGCTCGGCATGTTCGCGACCCGCTGGATCGTGGTGCGCGCCACACGCCCCGTCAACAGTTTGCGGGACGCGATCAGCGCCCGAGACGGAAGCAATCTCGAACCGATCGCGCTTGATGGCCTGCCGACGGAAATCGCAACGATCCCGGGCTCGGTGAACACCCTGCTCGCACGGCTGAAACATGCGATCCAGGCCGAACGCGACCTCGCCGCGAATAGCGCCCACGAGCTTAGAACGCCACTCGCTGGTGCACTCGCCCAGATGGAACTGCTCTCCCAACAGCTAACCGAGCCTGACGACAGGTCTCGTTCGGCGCGTGTGCTCGAAGCTCTGCGTCGCCTATCGCTGATGCTGGAGAAACTGCTGCAGCTCTCCCGCGCAGAAGCCGGTGTCGGATTATCCAGCACTCCCGTTGACTTGCTTGCCCTCGTCAAGCTGCTTGTCGAGACGTTCCAGCGCTCGCATCCGTCCGCGATGATCGTATTACGACCAGAACCCAGTTTGTTGGGCCTCGTTCGAGACATTGACCCAGACGCCTTCGCCATTGCCTTCAACAACCTTCTGGAAAACGCAACCCGTTACGGCGAAGCCGAACAGCCCGTCACGATCGCCATATCCGCAGATGGTCGCATCACAGTGACAAATGCCGTTTCCGCTCCACTCGATCCGGACCTTGATGTTTACCGAGCGCGCTTCAGGCGTGGCCATACGAGTAAGCCCGGATCCGGTCTCGGTCTTGCGATCGTCGAGAAACTAGTGGCTCAGATGAGCGGCTCGATGAGCTTGAGGACTGTGGTTCTGCCTGAGGGACATACGGGCTTCGAATGTGAACTCTCCCTCCCGCCACCAAAACAATAACCCTAATGCGTGGCCTGCAAAACCACCGAGCTAAAGAAGACATTCACATCAGCTTGTGAACCCGCCTGCGAACTAAATCACCGCTTCCGTCCCCATTTACTTTAGCGCCTCTGCAAAAACGCCGCTGACGTGCCGCGTGGAGCGGCTGCTTCAGAAGCCGTGAATTAAGCTCGCAAATGTCCGGATTGAAGGCGCGAAGCTGCCCTTATCCCTTCGGCCCATGATGACCGCAATGGGCCGCCAGGTGTCTTCCGCCTCGCGCCAATAGCGGAATAACTGTTTTCGCCGCATCAGACACTGGCAAGGCGTATTAGACGAATTCCTTTGCGCCGATCGTGCTGGTTCAAGCTGAGCTTCGAACCAAGCGCTGCCAACTACCAGGTGACAAACCGAAGTTTGCTTTGAACCGGCGGGTCATGTGAGCTTGATCGTTAAACCCGGCGTTTATGGCTGCGTCGGCTAAATTCAGGCCTTGCGCGATATCGAAACGCACCTTGTCGAGACGGCGCATCGTTAGATACCGATAAGGGCTTGTGCCGTAAGCTTTTCGGAATTGGCGGGCGAGTTCGTAGCGATCCTGCCCTGTAACGAGTTCAAGCTCACGTGAGGCCACGGTCCTGTGAATATTGGCCTGAAGATACTCCCGCGCGAGGCGCACGGCCTTGATGTCGATCAGATTGCGAGCGGGGCCGATCGTAGAGGCATCATTGACCAGCAAACCATCTGCCAAATGAGCCGTTATGCCATCGATTGCAATCGGCTCCATCACTGCGTCCATTTCGGAAAGCGCTGAATGTACGATCTCGAACAGCCTCGGGTCGTCTAACACAGCATCTCTCACGAATGGGAGTGCACTGGCTGGTCGGCATAACGCCTCTCTGATCAAAGATGGTTCAATATAAAGCATGCGGTAGTGGAAGCCCTGCTCGGTGCCTGCCTCGCCATTGTGAATTTCGTCAGGATGCAAGACGATCACGCGCCCAGGCGTGCTGTTCACACGCGTTCCGCGGTAGTCAAAGCTCTGGACGCCATCGATCGTGTAACCGATCGAGTAAGTGTCATGCCGATGAGGAGCATATGCTTCGCCTGAAAAGAACGCTTCGATGCGCTGGATTCCAACTTGCAAAGGCGCATGACGGACCCAGTCTCCCGTGCACAATCGTTCAAGACCCGGCGTAGTCCCCTGTGTCACGACACGTTTGCGGCTAGCGCTAGCTGACATGTCGCTTCTCCTTAGCGGTCGAACAATCGGGAAACACAGATGAAAACAATCAATCTTGATGAAAAACTCAACCAGTTCTCAAGCCACTGGGACCCTCATGTCATCGCGGATTACAACGAAAATGACGTGATGGTCGTTAGGTTCAGTGGTGAGTATCCCTTCCACAAACATGACACGACTGATGACTTCTTCTACGTCCTCGAAGGTGAAATGGAAATGGATATTGAAGGAGAGCCGCCTCACACCGTTAAAGCTGGCGAGCTGTTTGTCGTCCCCAAAGGGGTTGTACATCGCCCTCGAGCCAAGAATGAGGTCAAAGTTCTCCTGATCGAACCGAAAGGCGAACCAAATTCAGGTGATTCCGATCGCGAACCGGCGTCCAAGCCGCGCATCTGACAGGTCCGCAAAGGGCCGATGGGCGTCAAGGCTCAGAAGCGCCAATTGCAGTCATTGCGGACGTCTCAGCGTTTCACTATCCCATTCATGAAGATGCTCACCAGATGCGCGATGTGCGCTTGCGGAGAGCTATCTTGCTCCGTTGATAGCGAGATTGCGGTCGCGATACATACTAAGTCGTTGAAGCTGACGTCAGGTGCAACAGTTCCCGCCTGCTGCGCATTCTGCAAAAGTCGAGCGCCTGTATTGCTGGTTGCGAGACATCCGGGCGTTCCAATCTGCAGGACCGTCCCAAGCGATGCCGCAAAACCACGGTAGATATTCGTATATTGCACGAGCTCTTCAAGATAGGCACGCAGGGCGCTCAATGCGTCAAGATCAGCTTCCCTGGCACGGCTGGTCTCTGCAAGCATCAGGAATCTGGCGCTGTATGTCGCGGCCAGAAGTTCTTCGCGCGTCGGAAACCTTCTGTAGAGCGTGCCGATTCCGACCCCGGCACGTTTTGCGACTTCGTCCAGCGATACGCCTGCGCCTCTCTCAAGGAAGACCTCCTCGGCTGCCGCAAGAATTCGCTCTTTGTTTAGCTGCGCGTCAGCGCGCAATGGGATTCCGTCGACCAAAAAATCTGCCTCGCCGCGACTTGTTAAGTGGAGGATATCTCCATATAGTAAGTGGAGCAATACTCCACTTGAAGACTAGCGAGCATATGACATGACGAAACGATTTGAAAACAAGGTCGTGGTAATCACGGGCGGAACGGACGGTATCGGCTTGACCACAGCCAGCTCGTTCGCCGCAGAGGGTGCCCACGTGTACATCACGGGACGTCGGCAGGAGCGCTTGGACGAGGCGCTCAAGGAAATCGGCAATGGTGCTATCGGTGTTCAGGGTGATATCAGCGATCTTGCCGATCTCGACAGGCTGTACGCACAGGTGAAGCAAGATCACGGTCGGGTGGATGTGGTGTTCGCCAATGCTGGCATATCCGAGTCGGCTCCAATCGGTAGCATCGAAGAGGACCATTTCGACCGCGTCTTCGACATCAACGTCAAGGGCACCGTCTTTACCGTGCAGAAGGCGCTTCCACTAATGTCTGCGGGCGGCTCTGTCGTGTTGAGCGGATCGGGGGCGGGCAGCAAGGGCTTTGCAAACCTGTCGATCTATAGCGCTACCAAAGCAGCGATCCGCTCTCTGGCACGGACGTGGACGACTGATCTAAAAAGTCAGGGCATTCGTGTCAATGTCGTTTCACCTGGCATGGTCCTTACCCCGGCAATGCAGACCTATCTGCAGAACAACACCGGCGCTGAGGAATGGATGAAGCAGACCATTCCGTTCGGCAGGCTCGCCCAGACCGAGGAGATCGCCAAGGCGGTGCTGTTTCTGGCATCGGCCGAAAGCAGCTTCATTGGAGGCGAGGAACTATTTGTCGATGGCGGCTTTGTGGCGGTCTGAAAGACTGCGCCAGCAGTCAGCCTACACCTGAATAGTTGGCCGCCGCACCTTCCTTGCAAAGTTCGGAGTTTGCGGCGGCCATTGACTGCTTTGGGCCGCAAAGCGACGGAGCGTGTTATGATCCGACTGCCTGACGGAGGCGACGCGGTGGGAGGTGTGGCGGAGGCTTTGGCATGGACACCGCCGTATTGCGTCATCGATATCCATGGAACAAAGGAATTCTGGTAGGCCAGAAGCGCCCACTGCAGCCGAAGAACGTGTGGTCGATCCGCGTTCGACTGGAGATGAGCGGCGCGATCCGAGAACTCGCGCTCTTTAATCTCGCCATCGACAGCAAGCTTCGCGCTTGTGACCTCGTTAAGCTGAAGGTCGAGGACTTGTGGTCCGGTAGCTCGATCCGTGATCGAGCTACCGTCATTCAAAAGAAGACGAAGCGGCCCGTGCAGTTCGAGGTCACCGAGCAGACCAAGATCGCGCTCGCCGCATGGCTGCCATTCGTTCGAAGGAACGGCAGCAGCTATCTGTTTCCGAGCAATCGGAAGACGTCGCAGCATCTTTCGACAAGGCAGTATGCTCGGATTGTCCAACGGTGGGTCGCGTCTATCGGGCTGGATGCTAGCGCATACGGCACCCACTCTATGAGAAGAACCAAGGCAGCACAGATTTACAAGAAGACGGGCAATCTACGCGCGGTCCAGATTTTGCTCGGTCACACCAAGCTCGAAAGCACGGTCAGATACCTCGGCGTCGAGATAGACGACGCGCTGAGAATCGCGGAGCAAATTGAGCTTTAGTTTCTTGACCATCGGCGACAGCCGGTGGTCTCTCTCGCGCCAAAAGCTGCCACTGGCGGGCATGAGGAATATTGCCTATGGTGACATGTCGTTCATTTCGCCGATTATCCTGTCGACTGTCCAAGACAAGATATGGCTGCGCATTAATGTCGCCAATCGAAAGCAAGCAGGCGTGAGTTCGCGAATACCTTCGACAGCAGGACTTCGGGTCCTCATCGCACTGGCTGAACGAGGGTCGACGGTCGCAGCGGCAGATGCGGTGAACCTGTCCCAGAGTGCGGTCAGCAAGCAGTTGTCGAAGCTCGAGGCCTTTGTGGGTCAGAGCCTCTTCATCCGGCATACGTCAGGTCTACAGTTGAGCGAAGCTGGGCACATCTACCTTGAACATGCCAAGATCGCTGTGAAGGCGCTCGAGGACGCCGCGCTTCGGGTGGCGCGTCTCTCGAGCGATCCGGACGTCCTGCTCCTCCATCTGCTGCCGATCCTGGGTGATCGCTGGCTGCTGCCGCGATTTGCACGATTTTCCGAGCGGTATCCGACGATCGACGTGCAGTTCACGAGCTTTGAGACGCCCGGTCAGTCCGAACCCGATGCGGCCTTTCGCTATGGCGCGCCGCCGTGGCGTGGGCAAACGGCCGATTATCTGTTTGGAGCCGATGTGGCTTTGGTGGGGGCACCCGAGTATATCCGCAGGGTGGGTAGGCTGGAAGTTCTGGACGACATCGAACGCTTCACGCTTCTGGAGCATCCGCAGACGCCGAACTGCTGGCAGAACATGCGCGCCGCACTGGCGTTACCAGCGGACGCGCCGGAGCCTCGCCACTATGTACGCTTCGGTTTCTATACGCTGGTCATCCGCGCGGCGATTGCGGGTCAGGGATTGGCGCTCATCCCGCGCGAACTGATCGTCCGGGAACTCGCTTCTGGTGATCTGGTCAATCCGGGCGGGCTCGGATTCCAAAGCCCCAACTGCTACTGGTTCACCCGACCTGCAGACCGGACGTCCCGCCGCGCGCTCAACCTTTTCCATGACTGGTTGATGGAAGAAATCACACGGCGGGACTAGCGGCCGGACCAGGATGACGGGGTGTCACGCTGGTCTGGAACGCTTTGGCCTATTCGCCCTGGTTGAGGGCGATCGCATCGATCTCGTTGGCGGCAAGACCGTATTCGGCAAAGATTTCGGCATAGCGGCCGCTTTTCTTCAGTCTCTCGAGCGCGCCCTGTACAGCCTCGCGGATCTGGACGCCTTCTTCTGTCTTGAGGAAGGGAATGCCTGCGAGCGAACGTGTGAAGGGCTCTCCCAGCAGCACATAGGTGTCGGGCTCCAGGTTCTGGAAGTAGGGAAGGGTCTCATTGCCCTGCACGGCCGCGTCGAGGCGCTGGCTCTTCAGCTGGGTGCGTGCATCGACCGAACCTTCGGTACCGATGACTTCGATCGGCGTCAGGCCCTTCGCCTCGCAGTTTTCCTGGCTCCATTCGGCGATGTCCTTCGGCCAGTTCGTGTTGCGTGAGGCGCCGACGCGCTTGCCGCACAGGTCAGCGGTGCGGGTGATGTTTTCCGACAGCGCCTTCAGGGTGTAGAACTGGGCACCGGAGACCATGTAGTCGACGAAGTCGACGGTTTCGCGACGGGACGGAAGGTCGGACATGCCGGCCATGGCCATGTCGACGCGACCTGTCTGCAGCGAAGGCAGCATCTGAACGAATTCAGTTTCCTGCCACTCGATCTTGACGCCGAGCTCTTCGGCAATGGCTTCGCCAAGCGCAATGTCGAGGCCCTGGAGCGTGTTCGTCTCCGGATCCTTGTAGACGATCGGCGCGTAGTTCGGGTTCGTCGCTGCAACAATTTTGCCCGCGTCGCGGATACGCTGCGGCAATTCCTGGGCGCTGGCGAAGGTAGCCGTGGCCACAAGGGCAGTACCGGCGATCAGAAGTGTTTTGAATGGCATATTCAGTTCCTCTCTTGTTATAGGCCGGCCTTACGACAGCACGGCCGCTATGAAGTCTCTTGTCCGCTGCTCTGAAGGTTCACCCAGGACCCGGTCCGGAGCGCCCGTCTCGACGATCCGGCCGCCGTCCATAAAGATGACGCGATCGGCCACCTCGCGCGCAAAGCCGAGCTCGTGGGTCACGACGATCATCGTCATGCCACTGGCGGCAAGGTCGCGCATGACGGTCAGCACTTCGCCGACCAGTTCGGGATCGAGCGCGGATGTCGGCTCGTCAAACAGCATCAGCTTCGGCTTCATGGCCAGCGCACGGGCGATCGCCACACGCTGCTGCTGGCCACCCGACAGCTGTGCGGGATAGGCGTCATGCTTGTCCGACAGACCGACCCTTTTGAGCAAGGCGATTGCCTCTTGGCGCACCTCCTGCCGTGGTCGCTTGAGGACAGTGACGGGGCCTTCCATGATATTCTGCAAGGCCGTCATGTGATTGAACAGGTTGAAACGCTGGAACACCATGCCGCAGGCAAGCCGCTGGCGTGCGATGGCGCGATCGTCCAGTTCGTGGAGCGTGTTACCGCCCTGACGGTAGCCGATCAGCTCGTCGTCGATCCAGACCGCGCCGCGATCGAAGCGTTCGATCTGGTTCATGCAACGGAGCAAGGTCGACTTGCCCGAACCCGAGGGGCCGATGATACAGAGGACTTCACCGCGCATGACGTCGAGATCGACCGCATCGAGGGCCGTCAGGCTTCCAAAGGTCTTGGTGATCTTTCGCGCGGACAGCAGCGTCTGCGTCGATTGCTTTGGGTCCAGGCTCATTATCCGCGCCCCCGGTTGGCCTGTCCGCGCGAAAAGCGGCGTTCCAGGAAGTGTTGTCCGACGGACATCACCGAGACCACGGCGATGTACCATATGGCTGCCACGATCAGGAGTTCGATGACACGGCCGTTGGCGAAGTAGATCGTCTGCGCATTGCGCAAGATCTCGGAGAACTGGATGACCGAGGCCAGTGAGGTCAGCTTGACCATGCTGATGAATTCGTTGCCGACGGGCGGGATGATGACACGCATGGCCTGCGGCAAGACGATGCGGCGCATGATCGTGGGGCGCGCCATGCCGATCGACTGGGCGGCCTCCGTCTGGCCTTGATCCACCGACAGGATGCCCGCCCGCACGACTTCGGCCGTGTAGGCGCCCTGATTGATCCCCAGTCCAAGGAGCGTCGCCATGAAGGGAGTAATGACGTCGACCGTCCGGAATTCGAAGAGGCCGGGGATCCCGAGTGTCGGAAACACCAGCGCCAGGTTGAACCAGAGCAGGAGTTGCAGGATCAGCGGCGTGCCGCGGAAGAACCAGATATAGCCCTTGGCGGAGTAATGCAGCACCGGGTTCGGCGACATGACCATCACGGCGAAGAGAACGCCTAGCGTGATGCCGAGTGCCATGGCGGCGATGGCCATGATGATGGTGTTGACGAGGCCAAAGAGGATGGCCGGCGCGGTTAGGAACTGGGCGACCACGGACCATTCGATCTGGCCGAGCGCAAACGCCCTGACGATGCCGCCAATGGCGAGAAGAATGAGCGCCGTTGCCAGCCATCGTCCGTAGTGACGGCGTGGCAGAATGGTAAAGGCAGTCGGATCCGGTCGCATCGGGCTGCGATAGGCTTCAGAGCCGGTGGCAGTGGTCATCGCGCGCCCTCCGCTGCCCAGGTCCGGAACGGCGCCAAGGTCAGGCCGAGGCGATCGATCTGGCGCTGAACAGCTTCAGGAGCCGTGCCGCCCTGCGCCGAGCGTGCTGCAAGCGCGGCTTTTACCGAGATGTGCTCCATGATCGATGGGTCCAGGGCTGGATCGATTTCCGCCAGCATCTGGGCTGTGAGCTCTTCGAGTGTGATGCCCTGATCCTCGCAGTAGCGTACGGCCCGGCCGGTGATTTCATGGGCATGCGAGAAGGGCACGCCGCGCAGCGCCAGCCAATCGGCCATCTCGGTTGCAAGCGTGAAGCCCTGGGTCGCCGCTTCCCGCATGCGGGCCGTGTCGAACTGCAGTGTCCGCACGAGGCCGCTCATCGCAGGCAGCGCCATGTGCAGGGTGTCGACAGCCTCGAAGGCAGCCTTCTTGTCCTCGATCAGGTCCCGGTTGTAGGCGAAGGGCAGACCTTTAAGGGTGGCCATGATGCTCGACAGGCAGCCGATCAGCCGTGCGCTTCGCCCTCGGGTCAGTTCGGCAATGTCCGGGTTCTTCTTCTGCGGCATGATCGAAGAGCCGGTCGAGAAGGCATCGTCCAACTTCGCCCAGGAGAAGGACTGGGAACACCAAAGGATGATTTCCTCCGACAGCCGGGAGAGATCGATGCCGATCATCGCCGTGACGAAGATGAATTCGGCAACGTGGTCGCGACTGCCGACCGCATCTATAGAGTTCTCGAAGGAGCCTTCATAGCCGAGTTCCAGTGCGGTTTCATGCGGATCACGGGCGATCGCGCTGCCGGCAAGGGCCGCTGCTCCCAGTGGTGAGCGGTTGCTGCGCCGATGCCAGTCGCACAGCCGGCCGAGATTGCGTGACAGCGCCTGGGCATGGGCCATCAGCTGGTGGCCGAAGACGATCGGCTGGGCAGCCTGAAGATGCGTGAACCCCGGCGCCGGGCTGTCCAGATGGGCGGTTGCCTGGCTGATCAGGGCGTCGATCAGCGCCAGAAGCTCGACCGAGACGGCCTTGGCTTCTTCCCGAAGATAGAGCTTGAGGTCGTTTGCGGCCTGGTCGTTGCGCGAGCGACCCGCGCGCAACTTGCCGCCCAGGTCACCAAGGCGCTCCATCAGATGACGCTCGATGAAGGTGTGAATATCCTCATCTGCGGCCACGGGCGTGATCTCTCCGCTTGCGGCTTGCGCGGCAATCGCGTCGAGTGTCGCCACAATGCTCCGGCATTCGTCATTGTCGAGGATGCCGGCACGCACGAGTTCGCGGGCGTGGGCGCGAGACCCGGCAACGTCGAAGGCGACGAGGCGGATGTGGCTTGCATCGGAGCGCGAGTAGCGGGTCAGCGTGGGGTCTGGCGCTGACCGGAAACGACCGCCCCAAAGGGCCTTGGTTGAGCTCATGACTTTTCTCCGCATTCGATGGCCCATAGTCGCTTTGGTCTTCATCCCGGCAAAATGAAAAGATTTCCGGCCCGTATTCCATTTTGGAATTGGATACAGTGGGGAAATGGTACCGAGGGGTACGCGGGAGGAAGCTCTTCACGCCTGCCTGGTCCCGATCGGGGCCGGGGGCAGACGCTTGGGTGCTGATGGGGAGACGGCATCAACTCATAATTGCAACCCGCTCTTTGGCCATCGCATCGGCATCACCGGTCTGTGCCAATCGGGGCAATCTGATCTCGGGGCACCGAATGGCGCGAACGGTGCTCCTGCATCGCCACCGCCTGCCTACACGGTTCGCTTTGCCAGGAGGGCCGCTTCTGTGGCTCAGATGGCACCAGCGGACAGTTCAGTTTCGGCACCTTGCGGAGATCATTTCCGCTTTGCGCCTTCATGTCGGTCATAGAGGCTGCCGTCGTGCCCGCCTGAAAGCAGACGTGGGACAGGGCGCCCCCGGCACGTCGCTTGTGTCCTAGAATCGGAAATTTGATGCAAATGCCGTAGTGTCCGAGTGAGTGCCGCTAGAGAATGGTCCAGCTCTTCCGAATGGACCATGGAAGCAGAGTCACATAACAAATCGCGATCCAGCGGGGTGGGCGCATTATCAGCTAACGCCCATTTAGCAGCCGTTTAAAGGCTGCAATTCACTGTGCGTGGCAAGACAAACTTCAGGCTCGGTTAGACCCTGGTCGCTGATAGTGGCGTGCCAGACCGTTACGATGTACGTACCATCTCCAACCTGCCGACCAGATTATTTACGTCAAACTCGCCGACGGTACGTGTACCCGGAACTTCTTTTCCCTGCCCTGTTTCTACTATGAAGACCGTCGGGGGACCCTGCACATTTAGAAACTGAAGCAATACGGCATTGTCCGCCGTCCAGGCGGTCACGTCGATCTTGAACAACGCAAAGTCATTCATCTGCGCCCGAACCCTCGGATGCACGAGGATCTGTCCATCAATGGTCTTGCAGAAGGCACACCAATCTGCAGCGACATCGACGAGCGCATACCTATTGCGCATACGGGCAAAGGCAACCGCTTCGGTATAGTCCCGGATGGAGCGTATCGGCCCGACCACTGTCGACGCCGCCTGCACCTCCACGGAAGGCGCGAGGACGACGGCAAGGGTGCCGATGAGAAGACTCCGCCGGTTCACTCTTTCGATAGAACGCATCCGCTCAGCCCCGCCGCGCGCGCGCGATCGCATCGACGAGCCCTTTTTCGTCCAACACACCGGGATAGAGGCTCGATCCGATGACGTAGGCCGGGGTGCCCGCGAAGTTGAAGGCCGTGGCCTGCGCGTAATTACGGTCCAACAGGCCTGAGATTTTTTCGACATGTTGGTTCACGGCAACAGCGATCTCATCCATGGACAAGCCCGCACCGGTTAGCGTGCTCTCGATGTCATCATGTGTCAGCTTCCCCTTGGTCTTCATCAGGGCACCCATGGCAATTTCGTATTTGCCGATCTGCGCCGCACCCAGCACCGCCTGGGCTGCGAAGATCGAGGCATCGCCGAAGATCGGCCAGTCCTTCATGACGAGCTTCACATTACCGTCCCTTTCGATGACCTTTTTCACCGTCGGGTGGGCCTTTTTGCAGTAGGGACACTGATAGTCGAAGAACTCGACCACGGTGACGTCGCCCTTCGGATTGCCGAGAAACGGTGCGTCCTTGTCGTTGAAGACCTCGTCCTTCGTAAGCTGTTGCCCGAAGGCCAGGCGACGGCCGAAGACGGCGAACGTGCCAAGGGCGAGCCCTGATGTCAGTATTATGCGACGCTTCATCATCAGAATTCTCCCTTTCCGGATTCTTCGGCAGTGAGGACAACCATCTTTGACCCTTCCGGAACACGGGCGTGTAGGTCGATGATGTCCTGGTTGAGAAGGCGAATGCAACCCGAAGAGACGGACTGGCCAATCGACCAGGCCTCGTTGGTGCCATGGATTCGGTAGAGCGTGTCTTTTCCGCCTTGGTAGAGGTAGAGCGCGCGCGCACCGAGCGGATTGTCGATTCCTCCCGGCAAGCCCTGGGCCAGTGGGCCATAACGATCCGGCTCGCGGGCGATCATGTTGGGCGTCGGCACCCAGCCCGGCCAGCGGGCCTTTCGCTTGATATCGCCCTCGCCCTCAAATTCCAAACCGGCCTTGGCGACGCCAACACCGTAGCGCATCGCCTTGTCGCCCTCCATCACGAGATAGAGGAAGCGAGCATAGGGATCGACCACAATCGTGCCGGGCACATAGGACGTGCGATAGTTGACGATCTGGCGAACATTGCGCGGATCCATTTTCGAGACATCGACAGCAGGAATGATCTCCTCGCCATCCTGCACCTCGCCATACATGGCCTGCAGCGCCGGATCGATAGGCGGTGGAGATAGCTGAGACGGCGTGCCCGTCGTCTGCGAGCAGGCGGCAAGCAGGAGAGCGAGGCCCGCCGCTGTGCCCAGTTTCTTCAATATGCCGATCACCGGCTGCAAAGCTGTGAGTCTCATTCTCTGCTATTCCTTGTCTGCGGGGATCAGTTTGGCGATGGCGGCATTCAAGGCCTCGCGCGAAATCTCTCCGAAATGGGTGGTGACAACCTGGCCGTCAGCGCCAAGAAAAAGGGTGACCGGCATTCCAGGCGCTCCGTAGTGGCGCGAAAGCGACTGGGCCGGATCAACCAGAACTGTTTCGAGCTGAAGGTTCTGATCGTCGAGATAGGCTTGGATCACCGATGGCCCTTCGCCCTGATTGGCGAAAATGAAATCGACGTCTGTCCGTACAGCGGCCACTTCCGCTAGAAGCGGCATTTCGCGGCGGCAAGGCGGGCACCAGGTTGCCCAGAGGTTGACGACGGCGGGGCGTCCACCGCGCTCCGACAAAGCGACAAGCTGAGTTCCATCAAGATTCGCCAGCGTGAAGCGGGGTGCTGCAGGCCCCTCGGCTGCCTGCCAGAGCATGGTCAGCGTGAACCAGACAAAGCATCCTGCGGCGAGCGTCACGGCTGCAAGCGGCAGCGTCTGGCGGGATTCACGCAACAAAAAGACGAGCGTGATCGCGACACCCATCGCGCCGCCAATCATCGAAAAGCCACCCTGCCAGACATAGAGCGCGCGCCATGGCTCGGTGAGAAAACCGTCGAGATGGATCAGGACATGCAGTGCCCTTGCTGCGATGAGGCCCGACAGCACCGCTGCGGTCGTCCAAGGCGCGAGCCGCTTGTCATAGCGATGCGCAAGCCATGAGCCGAGCCCGAGGAACACGAAGATCCCGATGATCGCCGCCAGCCTGTCGGATGCGAAGGCAAGCGGCCCCAGTGTCACGACATCCATCAGCGCGTACCCTTGGCCGCCCGGGCGGAGGCAGCAAGCTTATCGATCGTTACGTCACCCACCAAGCGCGTGCCGGCCACTTCCTGCCTTTGGTGATCGAAGAAGATCATCGTCGGTGGACCAATGGCATTAAGTGACCTCAGGAGTTCATCGGTCTCTGGAGAGGTCGAGGTCATATCGATGGTCAGCAGGCGCGCATAATGGAGGGCCGCCGAGACACTCTGGTCCGGCAGAACAGTTCGCTCTATGGCGCGGCAGGTGACGCACCAATCCGCGGTCACATAGACGAGGCTCGGCCTGTTCTCGGCCGAGGCCTCGGCCAGCACCGAAGTCAGTGCTTGAGGCGAGGAGACGGCTTCAAAGTCCGATTTTGCGATTTCAGTCACCGTCTGCCCGACCCCGGTCTTCATAGTGAGTGGCTCCAGAGGAGAAAGCGGATCGCGGGCACCGAGGCCGACGCCGACGAGCAGCAGAGCTCCCCAGGCGATCGAAACAGTGGCCACAGATCGCGAGATGACAGCCGCGCCAGGAGAAGCATTCGCAACCCGCATCTGCCAGAGAAACACTCCGACGGTCACGGCCAGGCACGCCCAGGCAAACAACACTAGCGTTTCAGGCAGAAGAGGGCTGAACATCCAGATCGCCGTTCCGATGAAAGCGAAGCCGAAGGCGGAGCGGATGCTTGCCATCCACTCCCCGGCACGCGGCAGTGCCTTTCCGCCGAGCGTTGCCATCAGGATCAAGGGGAGGCCCTTGCCAAGCCCGAGCGCGAACAAAGCCGCCGCCCCAATGAGAACATCTCCGGTGCGGGCAATGTAGAGAAGCGCGCCCGCGAGTGGCGCGGTGACACAGGGACCGATAAGAAATGCGGAGGTAAAGCCCAGCATTGCAGCCCCACCAAGCGATCCGCCACGGCGCCCCCCGGACGACAGCCGACTGCTGAGCCCCGCCGGCACCTGGATCTCGAAGAGCCCGAAGTTGGAAAGGGCGAGGATCAGAAACAGGCTTGCGATGACAATGGTGGCCGTTGTCGACTGCAAGGCAAATTGCAGGTTCTGCCCGGACCAGGCCGCGACCATACCGAACAGCCCAAAGGCCAATGCCAGCGCTCCGACATAGACGCTCGAAAGGATGAAACCACGTTTCGGCGAAAGCGCCTCGCCTTCGCGCGACAGCATGGCAGCAACGATAGGATACATGGGAAAGACGCAGGGGGTGAAGGCCAGAAGCACGCCGAAACCAACGAAGCCAATCAGAAGCAGAGGCAAGCCGCCGCGCGCCAAGAGCCCATCGACACCGGTCGTTGCTTCATCCTGAGCGAGCGTGAAGTCCGGATCTTGAGCGCTGAAGCCCGACCATCCGCTTTGCGGTGCATTCGATGTCTGGGAAGATATCGGACTTCCGTGCTCCGAGTCGCTGAACTGCAGGCTGGCCATGTCGATCGTTTTCGTCACAGGCGGATAGCAGAGCCCGCCATCCTGACAGCCTTGATAGGTCAAATCGATCGTCGCCGCGTCACTGACAAGCGTCGCCCGGGCGGTGTCATAATAGACCTCGGTCGATCCAAAGCCCGGGTCCTCCTTGATCTTTCCATCAGGCGTCTCCAGTTTCAGCGGGCTGCCATCGTCACTTTTGGCGGAGAGATACTCCCGGTAGAGATAGTAGCCAGGCTCGATCTCCCACGTGACGGCAACTTCGGTGGCGGAAACCCGGGACAGCGACGGCCGAAACGCCTCGTCCATCTGGAGGGGCACGGTTTGGGCAATGGCGATTCCGGAGACGAGCAAAACGGAGAAGAAGATCGCCAAGTGCCTCAAGAGCTGCATTCCATCATTCCTTGTTACGCGTCGAATGTGAGGCCGTTTCTGCGGGGCAGCTTAAGGCAGGCTTAAGCTGGGCAGGCCATGCGTTGAATCGACATTTTTCTCACGGAGGTGTGATGCGCATCCTTGTCATCGAAGACGACGCGGTTCTGCTCGACGGTTTGAAGGTGGGGCTTGGTCTCGCCGGCTTCTCGGCAGACACCGTCAGCACGCTTTCCGATGCGATGGCCGCAATTGAAAGCGATAGCTTCGATGCCATCGTGCTCGACCGCATGTTGCCGGACGGATCCGGGCTGGATCTGCTTCGCGCGATGCGCGCCGCCAGAAACCGCACCCCCGTTCTTCTATTGACGGCCAAGGATGCGGTGACCGACCGCATCGATGGTCTCGACGCCGGCGCCGACGACTATCTCGGCAAACCCTTCGACCTCGACGAAGTGGCAGCACGGCTACGCGCCATTACCCGGCGTGCCGAGGGACGCGCCACACCCAAGCTCACCTGGGAAGAAATAACTCTCGACCCGGCCAGCATGGAGGTTCTGAAAAACGGAGAAACGATTGGCCTGTCGCGGCGCGAATTTGCCGTCCTCGTGGCCTTGATGGAAAATCCGACCATGGTTCACTCCAAGCAGAGCTTGGAAACAAGGCTTTATGGCTGGCAGGAAGAGATTGAGAGCAACACGATCGAGGTACACGTGCATAAGCTGCGCCACAAACTGGGTGCCACCTCTATCGAAACCGTGCGCGGTGTCGGCTACCGCATGGGGAAAGCATGATGCGATCGATCCGGCTACGGCTTTTTCTCATCCTGCTTGCGGCAACGGGCGCCGTATGGCTGCTTGCCGTGCTTTGGACCTATCTCAGCACGCAGCGTGAAGTCGAACGCGTACTCGACGCGCGTCTGACGGAAGCGGCGCGCATGGTAAGCTCGCTGATCACCGACCACCATATCGACGTCGCAGCAGCCGTCGATGCAGCGCAGGCTGCTGGCATACCCGAAGGCTTCGGCCTGCATGACGGAGACTATAGCCGGCAATTGTCCTGTCAGATTTGGTCCCTTCAGGGTGATCTTGTCAGCCGGTCGGAGAGCGCGCCCAACACGTCGCTCGCCGATCACGAAAGCGGATTCGCCGAAAAGTTCGTCAACGGCGAGCGCTGGCGTGTCTACGCTGTCATCAATCCCGAGCTGGGTGTCAGGGTCCTCGTCGGCGATAGCATCGAGATCCGCGAAAAGCTGGTCGGTGACGTCATCAAGGGCCAGCTCGTTCCTGCCTTGGCGATCCTGCCCATTCTCGCCGGTCTGATCTGGCTGAGTGTCGGGCGCGGTCTTTCCCCCCTCCGACAAGTCGCCGACGCCTTGTCGCTGCGCTCAGCCGACGAACTCCACCCTGTCGACGATAGCGGAGCACCCCGCGAGATCATGCCCCTGCTCGGCTCCCTGAACGCTCTGTTCCAACGCGTGGAGGAGGCCCGCGAGCGGGAAAAGACCTTCATCGCCTATGCGGCCCACGAGCTGAAGACGCCGCTATCCGGCTTGAAGACCCAGGCCCAGGTTGCCCTTCGCAGCGATAGCGATGAAGTCCGCGCCAATGCCCTCAACCAGATCTCTCTCAGTGTCGACCGCACCGGGCGCCTCGTTCGCCAGCTTATAGACCTCGCAGCCGTCGACTCATTGGATAGCTCATCGGCATCAGAAACTGTGGTGGTCAAAGCAATGGTCGAAGAGCTGCGCAACGAAATGGCGACACTCGTTTCATCGAAGGAAATCAGGGTTGAGAGCGACATTGCAGAGGACCTGGTGATCAGCGTCCGAGGAAAGACTCTTATGCGGCTGGCCTTGCGCAATGTCATCGAAAACGCCCTGCAATATGCGCCGCGCAATTCATCCGTCCGGATCATTGGCACTCAGACCGTAACAGGCACCACGATCGCCGTGTGCGATTCCGGAACCGGCATCGATGAGAAGGACGAGCAGCGCCTCATGGCCCGCTTCCAGCGCGGCAGCAGCGCGAACGCGCTTGGAAGCGGCCTCGGCCTTTCGATTGTCGAAATGGCCCTGACAAAACTTGGTGGTCGGATGTCGTTCCAGAGGCAGACGGGTTTCTGCGTTTGTCTGGAGCTGCCAGGTTCAGAAGCGTGAGCGATCGCGCGGTATGCAACGGGAGAGAGGTGAGCCTTAAGCCAGCCTTAAGGTGAGAGAGAGAAGCGAAGCCTGGTAAACCTCACGAGGAGCTTCTCGCTCGACATGTCCGCACCCTTCTCACCCTGCCCCATATCTGCCGACTACCTTAGCTTTATTCATATCCGGTCTCTGAAGACATTGGTCGCTCTGGGTCTGGTTTCGATCGGCCTCATTTCTTGCGTCGCCACCGGGCCGACGACCCGCCCCATTGCTCCGCATGCCTTTCAACCGCCAGCACCTGAACCACGCTCATCCGGCCTTGAGCGTTACAAGGCGCTTGGAAACGAACCCTTCCCCGTCCCCGCTGTCGATACACAACGGATCGGCCAGCAGTTTCTGAAGCAGATCGTAGACTACAAGACCGAGCATCCACCCGGCACCATCGTCGTGGATCCCCAAAATCGCTTTCTCTATTTGATCAAGGAGAAGGGAAAAGCTGTCCGCTATGGCGTTGGCGTCGGCAAGGCCGGCTTTGAATTCTCCGGAACCGCTCACATAGGCTTCAAGCGCCAATGGCCCCGCTGGACCCCCACGCCCGATATGCTCAAGCGCGATCCCGGTCGCTATGGCAAATGGGCCGACGGCATGGATGGCGGTGACAGGAACCCACTCGGCGCGCGTGCCCTGTATCTGGTCAAGAATGGCAAGGACACGCTTTATCGCATCCACGGGACCAACGAACCCTGGACGATCGGAACGGCTGCGTCATCCGGCTGCATCCGGATGCTCAACCAAGACGTCATAGACCTCTACAGCCAGGTTCCGACAGGCGCCAATATCGTCGTACTGGGCCCCGCAGAGGCCTGATCTCGGTACCCACCAAAAGAAATCAGACATTCAAAGGATCGCATCATGCTGTCGAAAGCACTTCCCCGTCCCATGCAATTTTCGACAGTCCCCCTGGCGCTTCTGATGGGCGTCGTCATGGCTACCGGTGCTGAGGCTGAGGACAAGGCCTATCCCGAGATCCTCCAGACGATTGAGCAGCAGGGCATCCGCATTCTCGGCGAGATGCAGGTTCCGGGTGGTCTGAGAAGCTTCGCCGCCAAAGCCGGTGCGCAGCCTCTGGCGATTTATCTGACACCCGACAATCAACACGTGGTCGTCGGAACGCTTGTCGACGCCTACGGGCAGGATATGGCAGAAGATCAACTTAAAAAGATGGTCGAACAGCCCTTGAGCGAAGCCGCTTGGACCAAACTTGAGGCAGCAACCTGGGTTCAGGACGGCGATCCCGATGCACCTCGCATCGTCTATACCTTCACCGACCCCAATTGCCCCTATTGCAATCGCTTCTGGCTGGCCGCACGGCCCTGGATCGAAAGCGGCAAAGTCCAATTGCGCCACGTGATGGTTGGCGTGATCCGCCAGGATTCCCCCGCCAAGGCAGCGGCCATTCTTCAAGCGAAGTCGCCGGAAGAAGCACTGACGGAGAACGAGCGCAAACATGCCGATGGCGGCATTCACCCGCTAGACAGGATCGATGGCGACACGGCTGCAAAGCTTGATCGCAACGCCACCTTAATGACCGAGCTCGGTTTCGGCGGCACGCCGGCAATCGTCTTCAAGACCGAGGAAGGCAAGATCGATACCTTCGCCGGGATGCCGAGCGAAGCTCAGATGAGCACGCTGCTAGGGCCGCAGTAACTCTCAAATCCTGTGCCGCAACGTCGAAGGGTTGGAAGCTTGGAACACCTCCAATCTACGGCTGTATCTGGGTTCTACAGTCAAGGTCCCCGATGTCCGCGATGTGCCTAACTCGGGCAGCAGCGCCCGATGTTTTGAATTTCCGCTTCCGCCGTGCGAAACACCATCATCGCCGATAAATGACAGTGCTTGCGGGTCCCCGGCCAGTTTGGCGAGGTCCGTTTCAAGCACGACGGATGGCCAGAACAACAGCAGCCGGGATTGCTCAAGTAGTTCAGAAGGCGTCACTTTTTTCTGTGAGAAACGGACGCTGATTGCCGGCGGAAAGCAGACGAAAATTACCTGCCTGGAGAGCCTGGATTCTCACATGATTTCAAAGGTTTAGAAAAATAGCCTTTGATTTTGCTCTGTTTTCCTGTCGCGAGCGATCGTGGATGCCATCTTTGTGCCCTGGCTTTGGGCCGACGTCAACATGGCGGGAGAGCGGCAATTATTTCCGCTCGGAATGTATCGTAAGAGGTTATAACCTCGGTCTCAAACGCCGCGACACACAGCGTCTTTACTAGCGAAGAGTTCGCCGTTGAGCGTCTCAGGGATCACAGCAAGTCAACGTGCTCGATCTTGACCCACGTGCCCGATACTGCCGATCGTGCCGCCGCATGCACTGTGCGCTCTATTTCGAGGCCACGTTCGAAGTCGATGACATAGGCATCGTGTTCGCCGGAGATCGCCTGCAGAAGCTCATTGCACTCGATCACTTTCAGTTCGTTGAATCCCAACCCATGACCCGGTGCGGGAATGAACTGGCGATAAGGTGTATGGGGAGGTGCGGCAAGCAATGTGCGATAACAGAGGTGGCTCGGTTTGTCTGAACAGTTTCGGGCGTCTTGCTAAGTGGATTCCGCCTCGATTATGCCGCCACCATCATTGGTGCCAGCGCGTTGAAGTAGGCCTGATCCGGCGTCTGCCGGTCAAGGGATGAATGTGGGCGTCGGCTATTGTAGAAGGTCAGATAGCGGCCAATGCCCAGGCGGGCCTCAGATACGGTCTTGTAGGCGTGGAGGTAGACCTCCTCGTATTTGATCGACCGCCAGAGCCGCTCGACGAAGACGTTGTCCCGCCACGCACCCCTGCCATCCATTGAGATGGCGATCTCCGCCTTCTTCAGCACGGCGGTGAAGTCGATGGAGGTGAACTGCGATCCCTGGTCGGTATTGAATATTTCCGGCTTGCCATAGCGGGCGAGCGCCTCCTCGACCGCTTCGATGCAGAAGTCCGCTTCCATCGTGATCGACAGCCGCCACGACAAAACCTTCCGGCTGAACCAGTCCACGACGGCGCAGAGATAGACAAATCCTCTCGCCATAGGGATGTAGCTGATGTCCATGGCCCAGACTTGATTGGGTCTGGTGACGGCCAACTTGCGCAAGAGGTAGGGATAGATTTTGTGACCTGGCGCTGGTTTGGAGGTGTTCGGGCGACGGTAGATCGCCTCGATGCCCATCTTCTTCATCAGCGTGGCGACGTGCAGCCGCCCGGTCTCCAGACCTTCTCCTCTCAAGAGCCCTTGCAACATCCGACTTCCGGCAAAGGGGTAGTCGAGATGCAATTCATCGATCCGCCGCATCAGGGCCAGATCGCCGTCAGACACCGGACGAGGCAGATAGTAGACGCTGCCACGGCTGAAGCCGAGAAGCTTCGCCTGGCGCACGACGGATAGCTTGTGCTCGCGGTCGATCATTTCTTTCCGCCCAGCAATCCCGCCTTGCCGAGCGCACCGGATAAAAAATCGTTCTCCAGTGTCAGTTCGCCGATTTTCGCGTGCAGCGTTTTGACATCGATGGTCGGACCCGTCGGCTCCGCCTTCGTTTCATCGCCGAACACACCCGTCGCCCCCTCAAGGAGCTGGTCTTTCCATTGCTTGATCTGGTTGGCGTGCACATCGAACTGCTGGGACAACTCCACCAGCGTCTGCTCACCTCGGATGGCGGCAAGTGCCACCTTCGCCTTGAAAGCCGGGCTGTGGTTCCGGCGCGGTCGTCTCGTCATGGTATCTCCTGTTCCCGGCATCTAAGCCGAAGTCAGGCAGAAATTCCACTTATCCTAGCTGTGCAGATTTCCCGAGCCAGCTCTAACCCTGAAGGCCGATTGGGTCGTCTGTCGAGTAGATCTGCAACTCATTCATGCGCTCTTGGTCGAAGAGAATTGATCCCTTCGAGCCAAAGATCTGCAGTGCAATTCGACCCTTCCTGCCCCATGCAGAACGATTGACCATCAGGACGCCCGATGCGCCACCTTCTGTTTGGAAAAGTGCCTGGGCGATATCATGGTTCTCGACAGAGCGTGTCTTGCCGTCGGCCGCTGGACGTTCGGCATAGGGTTTCGCCATATCCGCAACGACCGAGGTGATCCGACCATGGAGAACAGACAGCAGCGAGAGCGGGTGAACCGCGAAGTCATCGAGCGCGCCATAGCCTGATGCCCTTTCGCTCTTCCAGTAGAAGCGCTCGGTGGGGTCCGCCATGTAATCCTCGTCCATCTCCAGCCGGATATGGCTGACCGTTCCGATCCTGCCTTCGTCAATGATCGCGCGGGCCAGCCGGATCATGGGATTTTGAATGTAGTTGTAGCCGAGGATTGCCGTTCGGCCGGAACGACTCGCCGCATCCCGCATGCGCGTGGCATCCTCCAGGGATGTGGCCATCGGCTTTTCGCACCAGACATGTTTGCCAGCCTCCAGAGCCGCTACAGCCATTTCCGCGTGGAACTGGTTGGGGGCTGCGATCGAGATCACGTGGATCGCTGGATCGGCCAGGAGATCGTGCCAGTCTCCCGTGCCTCTGCCGAAACCGAAAGCCTGCGCCTGCTGTTGCGCGAGCTCCGGCGTCGCATCAGCGAGTGCGACAAGCCTTGGCCTCTCCACATCCGGAAAAACCGTAGCGACGGAGGTCCAGGCCAGGGCATGGCATTTGCCCATATAGCCAGAACCGATCAGCCCCACACCCAGTCCCATCGCGCCCTCCTTGAGGCTAAGGTTTCAGTTGTACGCTATCAGAAACTCGGCGCAGCAACCCCCGCCCGGCGATGGGCAGCAATCACGGTATTGGCCATCAGCATGGCGATCGTCATTGGCCCGACACCGCCGGGAACCGGAGAGATGGCCTTGGCGATCGGCTTGCATTCGGCAAAGGCGACGTCGCCCACCAGCTTGGACTTTCCCTCACCCTTTTCGGGAGCTGCGACGCGGTTGATGCCGACATCGATGACGGTTGCGCCCGGCTTCAGCCAGTCGGCCTTGACCATTTCGGCACGTCCGACGGCCGCCACTAGAATATCGGCCTGACGGGCGAGTTCCGGCAGATCGCGGCTCTTCGAATGGCCAATGGTGACCGTTGCGTTGGCATTCAGCAGAAGCTGCGCCATCGGCTTGCCGAAGAGGTTCGAGCGGCCGATGACGAGGGCGTTGAGGCCCGAGAGATCCTTGCCGTGGATCTGGCGCACCAGGATCATGGCGCCAGCCGGCGTACAGGAAAGAAGCCCGGTCTTCAGATCGCCGGTCGCGAGCTTGCCGGCATTGACGATATGCAGTCCGTCGACATCCTTTTCCGGCAGGATCGACTGGATGACGGGCTCGCTGTCGAGATGTTTCGGCAGTGGTAGCTGGACCAGAATGCCGTCGATCTGAGGATCGGCATTGAGCGAGGCAACCAGCGCCATCAGCTCCTCCTGCGAGGTCTCCTTAGGCAACGTGTGCTGGATGGAGTTGAAACCGCACTGCTTGGCCATGCGGCTCTTGGCGCCAACATACGCATGGCTTGCCGGATCATCTCCGACGATCACGACCGCGAGCCCTGGCTTGCGGTGGCCGGAACTTTCGAGCGTCGTTGCCGCTGAGGTTACCGCTTCGATGACCGAAGCGGCGGCTGCCTTTCCGTCGATGACAACAGTCATGGATTACCCCATGCGCTCGGAGGCATAGGAGCCCGGGCTTGCCGGGAAGACGACCGTGCGGTTGCCGTTGATGAAGGTCCGGTGGTGGATGTGCGCGTGGATCGCGCGCGCCAGCACCTGGCTTTCGACATCGCGGCCGATCGAGACATAGTCTTCCGCCGACTGCGCATGCGTGATGCGGGCGACATCCTGCTCGATGATCGGACCTTCATCGAGATCGGCGGTGACGTAATGGGCCGTGGCACCGATCAGCTTCACGCCGCGTTCGAAGGCCTGCTTGTAGGGGTTGGCACCCTTGAAGCTTGGCAGGAAGGAGTGGTGAATGTTGATGATCTTGCCCGACATCTTGCGGCACATGTCGTCGGAGAGAACCTGCATGTAGCGGGCGAGGACGATGAGCTCGGTTCCCGTCTGCTCGACCAGATCCATGATCCGGGCTTCGGCTTCCGGCTTGTTCTCCTTGGTCACCTTGATGTGGTGGAAGGGGATGTCGTGGTTCACGACGACCTTCTGATAGTCGAAGTGGTTCGAGACCACGCCGACGATGTCGATCGGGAGCGCACCGATCTTCCAGCGATAGAGCAGGTCGTTCAGGCAGTGGCCGAAACGCGACACCATCAGCAGCACCTTCATGCGCTGGGCAGCGTCATAGAGGTTCCAGTTCATGCCGAATTTCTCGGCCACCGGTACGAAGCCCTTTTCGAGCTTGGCTTCGTTGGCACCTTCCTCCGAGATGAAGGAGACGCGCATGAAGAACTGTCCGGTATGCAGATCGTCGAACTGGGAACTATCGACGATGTTGCAGCCCTGCTCGGCCAGATAACCCGAGATCGCCGCTACAATGCCGCGAGTGGACTGGCAGGATACGGTCAATACAAACGGCGCCATAGATGTCGAGTGCTCCAGATTTCGGGAAGTAGGTTGAGAAATGGGCGATGCGGATATTGGTGTCCCGCATCGCCCCAGATCGCCCGGGAGGTTCAGGCGCGGGATTTTTTCTTCTGCCGATGTACATCAATGACCACAGCGGCCACGATAATCGCGCCCTTGACGATCTCTTGATAGTAGGCGCCAACTTTGAGGAAGGTGAACCCGGAGGTCACTACGCCAAGAATGATGGTACCGATTACGGTCCCGGTAATGCGACCAACGCCACCGGCAAGTGACGTGCCTCCGATTACGGCTGCGGCAATCGCGTCGAGTTCGAAGGCGACCCCCATGTTGGGCTGGCCCGATTGCGCACGGGCCGCGAGCATCACGCCTGCAACGCCAGAGAGCAGGCCCGCAACCGCATAGACCTTGATCAGGTGCTTACCAATGTCGATACCGGACACACGTGCGGCCTGCGGATTTGCACCGATCGCATAGGTGAATTTGCCGTAACGCGTGTAGCAAAGGACGACATGACAGATCGTGGCGACGATGAAGAAGACGATCACAGTGCGCGGGACTGGAAAACCCCAGAGATCGAAGCTCTGACCAAGCCAGGTAAAGTTCTCGTTGAGGAGGGCGACTGGCTGACCTTCGGTGTACCATTTCGCAAGACCGCGTGCCGACACCATCATACCAAGAGTAGCGATGAAGGGCGGAATTCCGGTCTTGGCGATGATAAGTCCATTGATGTAGCCGAGTAGGGCTCCAAGCAATATGCCAGCCAGAATCGGCCACAGTGGACTGGAGTCGATGAACCAGTTCAAGCCGAAGGCAGCATATTCCGGTTGCAGGAACACGGCACGCGCATTGAGTGATGTCTGGGCAAAACTCGCAACGACCATGGCGATAAAGCCCACCATCGAGCCTGACGACAAATCGATGCCGCCCGTGATGATGACCTGAGTAACGCCGACGGCAATAATGCCCGTGACGGCAACCTGCAATACGATGATCGACAGGCGCTGCTTGTTGCCTAGAAAGCTTTCTCCGACGACGTACCAGCCGATGATTTCGAAGACGAGTGCGATCCCGATCAAAACGGCCAGAATGGAGAATTCTGGCGGTAAGCGGCGTACCTTTTTCAGGCCCGTCTTCGACGTCTCGCCGAGTTCGTTGGTGGCATCTGACATGATTTCCTCCCGGCTGGTCGTCAACGCGACGCCAGCTCCATGATTTTGACTTGGTCGGCTTCCGCGCGGTCCAGGATCCCCGTGACCCGGCCCTCATGCAGCACAACAATCCTGTCGCTCATCCCAAGCACTTCGGGCATTTCCGATGAGATCATGATGATTGCGACCCCCTGGCCTGCGAGTTGCGAGATCAGGCGGTGAATTTCGGCTTTTGCGCCGACATCGATGCCGCGGGTAGGTTCATCGAGGATCAGAATTTTTGGGTTGGTCATCAGCCACCGACAGATCAGCACCTTCTGCTGATTGCCGCCGGACAGGTTGATGATCGGCTCGTTCATGTCAGGCGTGCGCACCCGAAGCCTGTTGGCCATATCCGATGCAGCCTTGGTTAGTTCCTGCTGCTGTACGAAGCCGAAATTCACATATCGCTGCTGGAGCACCGCCATCTGGGCGTTCTCCTGAATGTTGAGAAGAAGGAAGCAGCCAGTTTCCTTACGATCCTCTGTAAGGAATGCCATGCCATGGCTCATGGCGACCGAGGGCGAGGTGACTTGCACCTGCTTGCCAAAGAGTTCGATGGTGCCTGCATCGGCAGGTGTCACACCGAAGATCGTTTCAGCGACATTCGAGCGGCCGGAGCCGACGAGACCTGCAAAACCCAAGATCTCACCCGCCCGCAGATCGAAGGACACATCGCGGAAAACGCCGTTCAGAGTGAGGCCTTTCGCAGAAAGGACGACCTCGCCGATCTTGGCCGGCTCCTTTGGAAACATCTGGGTGATCTCGCGTCCCACCATCATGCGGATGATGTCGTCGCGTGTTACATCGGCTGAGTTGCAGGTCGCGATGTATTTGCCATCGCGGAACACTGAAAACTCATCGGCGATCTCGAACAACTCGTTCATCTTGTGAGTGATGTAGATGATGCCCTTTCCATCCTCACGGAGCGATCGGATGATCCGGAAAAGGTGGTTGACCTCCTTCTCGGTCAAGGCAGATGTCGGCTCGTCCATAATGAGAACGTCGGAATCGAACGAGACGGCCTTGGCGATTTCGACCATCTGGCGGCTGGCGACGCTGAGCTTGCCCACCTTGATTTCCGGATCGATGTCGATGCCGAGGCGATCGAAGAGTGCTGCCGTGCGGCGGTTCATTTCGGCATGGTCAACGAAGCCGAAACGCCCGATAGGTTCTCGTCCGATCCAGATGTTTTCCGAGACCGTCATGGGGGCCATCAGGTTTAGCTCCTGATGGATCATCGCAATTCCGTTCTGCAAGGCATCGAGTGGGTTCTTGAGACGGATATCGACGCCGCGCAGCTTGAAGCTGCCGCTATCGGGTGTGTAGATCCCGGCAAGGATTTTCATCAAGGTCGACTTGCCAGCGCCATTTTCGCCCATCAGGGCATGCACCGTACCGCGGCGGAGCTTCAACTGCACATCGTCGAGAGCAACGACGCCCGGAAATTCTTTCCGCACGTCAGAGACCTCAAGCAGGAACTCACTTTGCGGGACAGCCCCGCTGGTCCGCACGGCCTGCATGGTTTGTGGGCTCAATGCCTGTGATCGTGCCATGTCAGCTCCTCCCGAATGACAGACCCGCCGCCTAGCTGACGGCGAGTCTATTTAGCCTCGCATCAGTTCTTGGTGACGAACTGATCCATGTTTTCAGGGGTTACGAGCTGGAATGGGATCCAGACCTTGGCGTCGACTTTATCGCCCTTGGCGAGCTTGATCGCCGCATCGACCGCACCGGCACCCTGGCCGAAAGCGTCCTGGAAGACAGTGACATCGAGATCACCTGCCTTCATGTAAGCGAGCGCTTCCTGGGTTGCATCAATGCCTGCGACCACGACCTCATCCATGCCCCAGCCAGCGGCCTTCATGGCATTGATGGCGCCGATTGCCATGTTGTCATTGTTGGCGATGACAGCAGCGGGCTTGTGGCCTGCAGCGATCCAGTTGGTCATGAGGTCTTGAGCCTTGACCGGATCCCAGACGGCGGTCTGTTCGTCGAGGATCTTCATTCCAGAGCAGTCAGGGGTCGCGATGACGTCGTGAATATCCTTCGTGCGCTGAACCGCGGCCTGGTTGGCAAGGTCTCCGACCATGACGAGGATGTCGCCCTTACCACCGAGGATGCGGCAGACTTCCTTGGTCTGCAGCGTACCGGACTCGACCTCGTCTGATGCCACGAAGGCACCCTTGGGACCCAATGCATCGACGTCGGACGGCATGCGGTTGACGTAAACGATCGGGATGCCGGCATCGTTGGCAAGCTTGGTCATCGGAGCGGTCGCAGACGTGTCGACGGCATTGACGATGATTGCGTCGACCTTGGACGCGATGAAGTTCTGGATCTGCGAAAGCTGCTTCTGGACGTCGTCATCGGCAATTTCGATCTGAACAGGCTGGCTGGCATCGCCGGCCGCCTTCTCGATGCCCTTGCGCAGCACGGTCAGAAAGGTGTCCGAGTTTGCCATCGAGACGCCGATATTGCCTGCCATTGCGCTGGATGCCATCAGCACGCCCAGAAGGGCTCCTGCCACGATTTTCTTCATTGTAATCCTCCACATGTTGTGCGGTGCCCGGCAACACCCCTGAAAGCCGGCACGCCTCCTCCCCAGGAGGCAATTCGCCCACACGCCCAACTCCTCCTGGGCGTGTGGGGATCTGGTCAGAGCTTCTCGCGAATGAAATCCATGCTGCCTTTGATAAGGCCGACCACATCGGCCGTGGCATGAACAGCGGGCGAGAAAGGCTCGAAAGAGAAGGGGCCTGCATAGCCTTGAGCGAGCAGGGCCCGAATTTGCGCCACATTGGCAAGGCGATCCCCAGCGGTCACCATGACCCGATGCGGATCACGCATGTCGTCGACGCTGACCTGGCCGTCATCGACCCCTGAGATGTGGACGAGGCCGGTCATCGCCGGAAATACGTCCGGCTCGCCAGCGAGAACGTGATGGAATGTGTCATGAACCAGCCGGAAGCGGTCCGAACCGCTGATGGCATGGATGGCTTCGACCGCTTCCTTCTTGGAGCGCAAGGAACAGATCTGGAAGCCCAGAGGCTCGACGAGGCCGATGATGCCAGCTTGTTCAAGGATCGGCTTCAACCCTTTCAGGGCCATGCGCAGGTTGCCTTGACGCTCACCTTCTAGCTTGCCCGAGCCATCGTTGACCGGGACCAGAACCAGCGCCTTCGCTCCGCATGCCGCAGCGTAGGTCGCAAGGCTTCGTGCTTCTTCCTCACGAGCCGGTGTCCATTCGTTGAAACGCTGAAGTGCGTTGATGGAAATGATTTCCGCACCCTCTGCTGCGGCGAGCTCTCGTACTTGAGACGGCGATGTCCCGTCCAAAATGGCATTGCCTGAGAGATCGTTGCGGATCTCAAACTGGTTGATGCCAAGGGTTTTGCCGAGCTTGAAAAAAGCGCCAAGCGGCATCTGTGGCGCAACCATGTGGTTGAGCGCGAAGGTGGGCGCAGCCATGAAATTCTCCCGAAGTGTCTGGCGGCCCCCTTGTTCCTCCTCGGGGCCCGCTGACGTCGAAATCATCAGGTTTCATGACGTTCGTCAAAGCAGAAATGGAGGTGATATCTTTCATTTATGAAAGAATTTGCGAAATGACATGATGGAAATATGTCTTTTCTAGATATTCTCGGGCACGTGAAGCTCCATAGGCAGGAACGTTTGCCCTGGTGCTGTAGCAGGGCCGCTATCCACAGCCTCCACCATCAACTGAACCAGCTCACGGCACAGATTGGCTAGTGGGGTCGCAATCGCCATGGTTACAATCTCATCTGCGAGCGCGGCGCGGGAGATCGGCGTCAGTTCGTTGACCACAACAATGTGCTTTCCGCCGAGCTTTTCTTCCCTGATGGCGGAGATCGCGCCTTCCATGCCGCCGCCCGCAACGTAGAAGCCAACGAGATCGGGGTGGCGCAGCAGCAGATCGAGCGTTGCTTCATGCGTAATCTGTACGGTCTCGAGGTTTACTAGGGTATCGAGAACCTCGAAGTCAGGAGCATGTTCGCGAAAGTAGGAGCGAAAGCCGATCTCACGCAGCTCGTGCCCGTGAAACCGATGACTGCCTACGAAAACCGCGACTTTACCTGACTTTTTCGCGGTCTTGGCAATCATCCAGGCTGCCGTTCTCCCTGCTTTCCGGTTGTTCAGGCCGACATAACCTTCCCGGATCCCTGGGGCGAAGTCGGATAGCAGCGAGAACACCGGGATCCCCTTGGCCTTCATTTCCTCAACCACGACAGACAGTGCGGGATAGTCAGGCGCGGTCATCGCGACAGCCTGGTTCCGGCCCCCAATCTCGCGGAGCTTGTCTGCCAGTTCTGAAGGCGTCTGCGATGTACAAAAGTCGATCTGCGCTATGCCTCGTATACCGGGATGATTCTGAACGGCGATTTCAATCTCGCGCGCGAACGCCTGATAGAAATGATGATCCGGCTTCTGCAGCACGAAGCCCAGCTTGTATTGAGGCAGCCCCTCGAATACGCGCTGCCTAAGCAGGCCGACGGCATGGAAACCAATCTCGTTCGCCGCGTCGTACACTCGTTTTGCGGTGTCTTCCCGCACCTTGTGTCGACCGTTCAACACACGGTCGACAGTCGCAACGCTCACGTCTGCCGCTTTCGCGAGGTCGGCAATAGTGGGACGCGATGCCATACCCGTTCCTTTCTGATATCATTCTATCATTCTTCGGTATCTATATGATGTGAAATGATAGAATATATCAAGCCCCCATTGAGTGGATCGAAATCCGCGATATTCCTTCTGGCATTCGTCAAGCGAAGTTGTCCGGCCAGAACCGGACAGGCAGGAGGAAATCGTGGCGAGCACAGCAAGCAAGAGAGATTACAGCCTATTGGGACGTGATGCCCAGGCTGCGGTTGCCAATGGGCTTTCGGCGGCCGAGTGGTATCACACCGATGTTCCCCGCAAGCAGATGAAGGAGTTGATGAAGCGGGAGGATGGCCCGGCTATCCGCGACACTGCGATCTGGCTCGGCGCCATGATCGTCTTCGGCGGCCTTGGCGTTTATTTCTGGGGCAGCCTTTGGGCGATCCCGTTCTTCCTCGCCTATGGCGTTCTCTACGGGTCAGCATCCGACAGCCGCTGGCACGAATGCGGTCATGGCACGGCCTTCAAGACGATGTGGATGAATAACGTCGTCTACCAGATCGCCTGCTTCATGATCATGCGCAACCCGGTCACCTGGCGTTGGAGCCATACCCGGCATCACACCGATACCGTAATAGTTGGTCGAGACCCGGAAATCGCCGTCATGCGTCCGCCGGATCTTGTGCGGCTGGTCTTGAACTTTTTCGGCCTGCTTGATGCCTGGCATGCTCTGATCGACATGGTTCGCAACGCCATCGGGGTGATCAGCGCTGAAGAAAAGACGTTTGTTCCTGAGAGCGAACAGCCGAAGGCCATCCATGTCGCGCGCATCTGGCTGGCGATCTATGTCGCGACGGGAGCACTGGCCATTTACCTGGGGTCGATCCTGCCCTTCATGCTGATAGGTCTGCCACGTCTCTATGGCGCCTGGCATCACGTGATGACGGGCCTGCTGCAGCATGGTGGCCTTGCGGACAATGTCATCGATCATCGGCTCAACAGCCGGACAGTCTACATGAACCCGATCAGTCGGTTCATTTATTGGAACATGAACTACCACGTCGAACACCACATGTTTCCGATGGTGCCCTATCACGCGCTGCCCAAGCTGCATGCCATGATCAAGGATGACCTGCCAGCGCCGAACCCGTCGATCCTCCATGGCTATCGCGAGATGATCCCGGCCTTCCTGCGCCAGCTCCGCAATGAGGATTACTTCCTCAAGCGGCAACTGCCGCCGACCGCCAAGCCATACCGCGAGGATTTCCATGGCGAGGCTATGGCTCCAGCGGCTGAATAAAACGGGCAGGCTTTCAACAATCAGTAGGGGGAGGAGAACCCAATGAGCAATTGGATTGACGTCTGCGAGTCAGACGAGATCGACGAAGAGGACGTCGTGCGCTTCGACCATGAGGGCAAGAGCTTCGCCATCTATCGCAGCCCGGAGGACACCTACCATGCAACCGACGGCCACTGCACGCATGAGCATGTACATCTGGCGGATGGTCTTGTCATGAACGACATCATCGAATGTCCGAAACACAACGGCCGCTTCAACTACAAAACGGGCGAGGCCAAGGGCGCTCCCGTTTGCGTCAACCTGAAGACCTATCCTGTGAAGGTCGAAGGCGGTCGCGTGTTGATCCAGGTTGGCTGACATGGCCAACTCCGGCATGGTCATTGTTGGCGCGGGCGAAGCGGGTGTCCGCGCCGCCTTTGCCTTACGCGAACAAGGATACCAGGGGACGATCAGCCTCATCGGAGATGAGCCCCATTTGCCGTATGAGCGGCCGCCCCTGTCAAAGGCAGGAGCCGCGGCCGAAATCGTGCGGGCAATCGTTGTCGAGGCCCGGTTCGCCGAAGCAGGAATCTCGTACCGCCGGGGGGCTCGCGTTTGCGCCATCGAGCGCACCGCGCATTCACTGCTTTTAGACAGCGGCGAAACGCTCGCTTATGAGCGACTGCTTCTGGCAACAGGGGCTTCGCCACGAAAGCTACCCGGTCTGCACTATGGGAAACGCATTCACGCCTTACGGACTGTCGAACAGGCTACTGCCATCCGGTGCGCGATGCGGCAGGGCCAGCACCTCGCCATCTTAGGCGGAGGCTTTATCGGCTTGGAACTTGCAGCCATGGGCCGGCACCTTGGAGCCATGGTGACCCTAATCGAAATGCAGCCGCGTGTGCTGATGCGCGGTGTTCCAGAACGGCTCGCTCAGGCACTTCAGGCTCGCCATGAGGAAGAGGGCGTCAACATTGTCTGTGGCGTGGGGATCGAGAGCATCGTTCAGGACGATGCACGTGTGATCATTACACTCGTCGACGGACGGCATATCCACGCTGATGCACTGGTGGTAGGGATTGGCGCAGAGCCTAATACCGCTCTGGCCGGACAAGCCGGGCTTGCCCTCGAAAACGGCATTGCAGTCGATGATCATCTGCGCACTGACGATCCCGACATTTTCGCCGCCGGTGACTGCTGTTCCTATCCTGTTGCAGTTTATGGCGGCCGACGCGTTAGGCTCGAATCCTGGAGAAACGCTCAGGAGCAGGGCAGCGCGGCGGCAGTGAATATGCTCGGCAGGGCCGAAGCTTTCGACGCCGTACCTTGGTTCTGGTCGGATCAATATGACTTGACGCTGCAGGTGGCCGGCTTAGCCGACGGCGCCGTCGCGACTGTTGCTCGTCCCTTGTCCGATGACGCGGAAATCCTGTTTCACCTCGATGGCGATGGACGACTTCTCGCAGCCAGCGGGCTTGGCCGAGGAGGCGCCGTTGCGCGCGATATCCGGCTCGCTGAGATGCTGATCGCACGGCGGGCACATCCGGACCCAGCAGCGCTAACCGACCCTGCTACCAAGCTTAAATCCCTTTTGTAGGCGCCAAGCGCCAGAGGAAGATCCATGAAATCGAAACGTCCCACTGTCGCTGACATCCTGGCACTCAAGGGCAAGCGGCAATTGAGCATGTTGCGGGTTGTCACGCTCGAAGAGGCAGAGGCTGCTGAGAAGGCCGGGATCGAAATGGTCTCCGTTCCCCCGGCCTTGCTCGGACCTGCTTTTCGCGAAGTGGCCCCGACGGTGTTTGCCGTTCCCGGTTTGGAATACGGCGATTTCATTACAGCGGAGGAGTATCTGCGAGCCGCCTTCCAGGCGATGCGAGCGGGCGGCGATGCCGTCTATTGCGCAGCCAGCCTCGGCATCATTCGCAGGTTGCGTGACGAAGGCATTCCGGTCTGCAGTCATGTCGGCCTCATCCCCTCGAAGGCAACCTGGACCGGCGGTTTCAAGGCTGTCGGCAAAACGGCAGAAAGCGCGCTTTCGATATGGCATGCAGTGAAGGCTCTGGAAGAGGCGGGGGCTTTCGCAGCGGAAATCGAGGTCGTTCCGTCAGAAGTCGCCGCAATTATCAGTGCAAAGACCTCGCTCTTCATGATTTCCATGGGCGCAGGCGCTGGCTGTGATGCGCAGTATCTTTTCGCTGACGACGTGCTCGGCCAAACCCGTGGCCACGTTCCCCGCCACGCCAAGACTTATCGCGATTTCGCGGCGGAGTACGACCGCCTTCAGCTAGAGCGGATTACCGCTTTCCGCGAATTTCGTAACGACGTCGAAAGCGGCGCCTATCCTGCCGATCGACACAATGTCGGTGTGCCAGCCGACGAGCTTTCCCGTTTCAACACCATGATCAACGGCTGATCGAGCCGATAGGAGAGAAGACCATGACCGTAAACTTCGCCCTTCTGGGCGCGGGCCGTATCGGCCGTGTCCATGCCAAGGCCGTGAGCAGCAATCCGGATGCGAAGCTGGTCGCCGTGGCCGATGCTTTTCCGGCCGCCGCCCAATCAATCGCGGCTCAGTATGGCGCAGAGGTTCGCACCATTGATGAAATCGAGGCGGCCCGCGACATCCATGCAGTGATCATCTGCACACCGACCGATACCCACGCCGATCTGATCGAAAAGTTTGCGATGGCAGGCAAAGCGATCTTTTGCGAGAAGCCAGTGGACCTGGACATAGCTCGCGTCAAAGCGTGCATCGACGTCGTCAAGGAGACAGACGCAAAGCTGATGGTTGGCTTCAACCGCCGCTTCGATCCCCATTTCATGGCGGTCAAGCAGGCGATAGACGACGGCCGTATCGGGAAGGTTGAAATGATCATCATCACGTCCCGCGACCCCGGTCCTCCGCCGCTCGACTATATTGGCCGTTCTGGCGGCATCTTCCGCGATATGACGATCCACGACTTCGACATGGCGCGCTTCCTGCTGGATGGTGAAGAGATCTCTTCTGTCTCCGCTCACGCTGCTGTTCTGGTTGACCCCGCTATTGGCGCTGCGGGAGACTACGACAGTGTGACTGTAATCCTCGAGACGGTCACCGGGCGCCAGGCTGTGATTTCGAACTCGCGACGCGCCACATATGGCTACGATCAGCGTATCGAAGTTCACGGCTCATTGGGTTCGGCCAGCGCGGAAAACCAGCGCCCGATCTCGATTGAGGTGGCGACTGCCGAAGGCTATACCCGCCCGCCGCTGCACGACTTCTTCATGACCCGCTACACCGAAGCCTACGCCAATGAAATTGCCGGCTTTATTGCTGCGATCGAAAGCGGAGCGTTGATCTCGCCTAGCGGTGAAGATGGCCTGCTTGCACTTCAACTTGCCGACGCGGCACTGGAAAGCGTTCGGAGCGGTCGGCGCATCAGATTGGCGTGAATCCGCTCGGGCGAGCGTTCAAAGGTTTGGCTCTTTCATAAGATTGGGCCGGATCTGCTGCACTGGCGCGTTGGTTATATAGTCGGGGCGGAGAACACCCGTCACCCAAAGGTAGATATGAATACAGCGGGTCCCCAGCCAATTCGGCAAGACCCGTTTCAGAACGACGGATGGCCTGATGAGTGGCCCTCATAATTCTTCAAGTTGTTGAGAAGACGTCGCTTTTTTCTGTGAGAAACAGCCGCCAAATTTTCGCGAAAAAAGACCTAAAGTCGCCCGCCTGGAGAACCTGGATTCTCACATAATTTCAAAGGCTTAGCAAAGTTGCCTTTGATTTTTTCTCTGTTTTCCTGCCGCGAGCGACCGTGGATGCCATCTTTTTGCCCTGGCTTTGGGCCGACGTCAACATGGCGGGAGAGCGGCAATTATTTCCGCCCTCGGCTTCTAATGTTGATTTCCACGGCGAAAGATAGTCTCCGCTTGGTGCCTCCTACAACCTCTTTGGGAGCCTTTGACCGTCAACCTGAAAGCAGTACATCTTTGTCTGTTCAAGCTACTCAGGCTGAGCGTTGGGCGAGGCAACGTCGCCCAATTTGTAGAGATTTTCAGTTGAGCTCTGCCCGGCAGCGATGTGTGGTTTGTTATTCGGCTCGGTGACCAGGCCTGTACGGGAACAAAGAACTGCTCTGAACGTCTTTATACAGGGGCAATATGTGTTGCTCAACATATGGGTAGAGACGGGTAAAGAATGACAGAGAACTCGACTGCAAAAGCGTTAACCGGGGTGCCGGGTTTGGACGATATTTTGTCGGGAGGGCTCTCGCGTCGCCGCGTCTTTCTGCTCGAAGGGTCTCCCGGCTCCGGGAAGACCACAATAGCGCTGCAGTTCCTCCTGGAAGGTGCTGGTATAGGCGAACGTTGCCTCTACATCACCCTTTCTGAAACCGAAGAGGAACTCCGCGAGAGCGCTCTCTCTCACGGACGGGACATCCGCGATCAGGTGGAAATATTCGAGCTTGTTCCGCCGGAAAGCCTGCTTGATGCGGACCAGCAGCAAAGCCTGCTGTATTCTTCCGACCTGGAGCTCAGCGAGACAACAAGGCTGATCTTTGAAGCGTTTGCACGAGTGAAGCCGCATCGTGTCGTTATCGACAGCCTCTCGGAAATCAGGCTCCTGGCGCAGAGCTCGCTGCGGTATCGCCGCCAGATCCTGGCGCTCAAGCATTTCTTCTCGCGCTCCGACGCGACCGTCCTCCTTCTTGATGACATGACGTCGGACACGCTCGACAAGACAGTCCACAGCGTGGTGCATGGCGTCATGCATCTTGAACAGCTTGCTCCGGACTACGGCTCAGAGCGTCGTCGGCTAAGGGTGCTCAAATATCGTGGCCAGGCCTACCGCGGCGGGTATCATGACTTCGTCATCAAGACCGGCGGGGTGGCTGTGTTTCCGCGGCTGCGTGCTCTCGAGCATAAATCCGGCTTCGAGCGGACTATGCTGGGAAGTGGCATCGCGGAGTTCGATAACCTTCTAGGTGGCGGCCTGACGCGCGGCTCGAGCACGTTGTTGATCGGACCCGCGGGCACTGGCAAGAGCCTCTTTGCGCTACAATTCGTCAATGCTGCCGTCCTCCGGGGTGAGCGCGCCGCGATTTTCGTTTTCGACGAGGAATTGGGCCTGTTGTTTGCCCGGACGAAGGCGATGGGTCTGGATCTGGAGGGCATGCGTGACAAGGGCCTCATCCATATTGAACAGCTCGACGCCGCCGAATTGTCGCCTGGAGAATTCGCCCAGCGTGTCCGCGACCGGGTATCCGCGTTCGAGGCGCAGACCGTCGTTATCGATAGCATCAATGGTTATCAAGCGGCCATGCCGGAGGAGAACGGCCTCGTTCTGCATATGCATGAGCTTTTGCAGTTTCTGAACAGACAGGGTGTCAACACTTTCATCACGGTCGCGCAGCACGGCCTCGTCGGCGACATGAAATCGCCGGTAGACGTGACCTACCTCGCCGACACCGTCATCCTGCTTCGCTACTTCGAGGCCGATGGTCGCGTCCGACGTGCCATCTCGGTGATCAAGAAGCGTACTGGAAATCACGAAGATACCATCCGCGAGTACACGATCGGCAGCCGAGGTCTGACGCTCGGCGAACCGCTATCAGGCTTTCAAGGAATCTTGCGCGGTGTGCCGCTATTTGTGGGAGACAAGAAGCTCTCCACGCATGCTTTTGATGAGGATGGCTCCCATTCCTGAGCGCGATGTATACGGCCTGATCCATGCCCCAATGGGTCGCGATGCCCAGATCGCTGCAGCCTTGTTGCAGGAAGCGGGACTGACATCGAAAGTTGCTTCGACGCTCGATGATCTCGAGGCCACTCTGAACGACAACGTCGCCTTCGTCGTCATGACGGAAGAGGCTTTGCGGTTTGCGGATTTGCGTCCGTTGGCGGCCTGGATCGAGGCGCAGCCGACTTGGTCGGACCTCCCCTTCATCATCTTGACGGCGCGCGGGGGTGGCCCTGAACGTAACCCTGCGGCTGCCCGTCTCTCCGAAGTTCTCGGCAATGTCAGCTTCATCGAACGCCCCTTCCATGCGACCACCTTCATCAGCGTCGCACGCTCGGCCATGCGCGGTCGACGCCGACAATATGACGCGCGCACGCGCATGGAGGCCCTGGACGAGGGCGAGCGTCGGCTCCAGACGGCCTTGGCGGCCGGCCGTCTGGGGGCGTGGGAGCTGGATCTTTCCACCAATCTCCTGACTACCTCGCCGACCTGCCGGGGAATATTCGGCCGGGCAGCCGATGAAGATTTCACCTACGAGGACTTGCTGAGTGCCATCCACCCGGACGACGTGGGTCGCATGAAGGAAGCGGTTCGCAAGACGCTCGAGACAGGTGCCGATTACGCCATCGCGTATCGGACCCTATGGCCTGACGGTTCCGCCCACGGCGCAGAGATACGCGCACAGCTCCACCGCGACCGCACCGGGCGACCGATCAAGCTCGTCGGCGTATCGTCCGATGTGACGCAACGGCTGCAGGCGGAAGAGCAGCAACGCCGCCTCAACGAGATGCTGGAGGAACGCGTGGCCGAGCGCACGCGTGAGCTTGAGGAGGCGCATAACCTCGTTCTGGCAGAAGTCGGCCAGCGTGAGCGCGCGGAAGAGCAGCTTCGCCAAGCTCAGAAGATGGAGGCGATCGGCCAATTGACAGGCGGCGTGGCGCACGATTTCAACAATCTGCTAATGGCGATACTTGCCAACCTTGACCTCCTTCGCAAGCATCTCGTTGGCGACTTGAAAGCGATCAGGTTGATCGATGGAGCATTGCAGGGTGCCCAACGCGGGGCTTCGCTTACCCAGCGACTGCTTGCATTTGCCCGCAGGCAGGATCTTCAGGTTGGCTCCGTGAACCTTGGCGGTCTTGTGACCGAGATGAAGGATCTCCTGCAGCGCTCGGTGGGGTCGAGGATCGCCATTGAAGTTGACGTTCCGGAGAACCTGCCGCAGGTGTCGGCCGATCCCAATCAAGTCGAGCTCGCTCTGCTCAACCTTGCGGTGAACGCGCGCGATGCGATGCCGGACGGTGGCAGTATCCACGTCGGATTGCGGGAAGCGGATCAGCGCGAAGAAGCGGATACCTGTGCGCCCGGGCGCTACGTCGTGCTTTCCGTTCGGGATCAGGGGTCTGGCATGGATGCGGAGACACTTCAGAAAGCGATAGAGCCGTTTTTCTCCACTAAAGAACTGGGGAAGGGGACGGGGCTTGGCCTTTCGATGGTCCATGGCCTCGCGTTGCAGCTTAACGGTCGGTTGAGCCTTATGAGCGCCCTGGGCGAAGGAACGACCGCGGAGCTATGGATCCCAGTGTCGACCGCTTCCGCCCCCGAGCAGCAACTTGTCGCACCGAGCGCTCCGAGTTCGAACGAAGTTGGTCCGAAAAAGATTCTGCTCGTCGACGACGACGTCCTGATCGCCATGAGTTCTGCTGACATGCTGAGCGATCTCGGCCATGAGGTTGTGGAAGTCTATTCCGGAAAGGACGCGCTGGCGCTGATTGATAGCGGTGACCATTTTGATCTCTTGATCACGGACTATTCAATGCCAGGCATGACAGGCGCAGAACTGGCAAAAGCTGTCCAAGAGCGCATTCCCAGTATGCCCATTTTGCTCGCCTCTGGCTATGTCGAGTTGCCACCGGGCGCGGACATTGACCTCGCGCGGCTCGCCAAGCCTTACTCCCAGGATCAACTAGCCCGCATGTTGGCGAAGATCTTTTAGGCGTGGTCAACGCTATGTAACCGGGCTTTTGGCTGTTCCTGCAGGCGATCGCTGCTTCCGCTGGTGATCGCCCTGAACGCGGTGCTTCCTAGCTGTGGGCTGACTCCTCAGTTACGCCTCGCGCTTGGCCATTAAGGCCGTCAACACGATCGTCATCGACATCACCGTGGGCCTGATCCACTGCCGTCGCGGCCCGGTACTTACGCAACGACCTTGCAATCTCCCACTATCCGGTCAGCACCTTCCTCGTGACCGGGTCCTTCAACCTGGTGATACACGACGACACACCCAAGTTCGAAGTGCTGACATTCTCCAGGCACCTTGAAGGATCGATTTGCGCTTCTAAACCACGCAAACTGCTTGCTGTTAGGCGAAATGGCGCCGTGCAAAAAGGCAGCTTTCCTTCAGCGCGCACCACATTCAAACCGCCTGATGTCGGTCCCGAAAAGGACATTGCTTACGGGTCCCCAGCTAGTTTTGCGAGAACCGCTTGAAGCACGACGGATGGCCTGAAGAACAGCAGCCGGAATTGCTCAAGCTGTTGAGAAGGCGTCGCTTTTTTCTGTGAGAAACAGCCGCAGAATTTGCGCGGAAAACCGGCCTAAAATGGCCTGCCTGGAGAACCTGGATTCTCACATGATTTCAAAGTCGTAGAAAAAAATCCTTTGATTTTGCTCTGTTTTCCTGTCGCGAGCGACCGTGGATGCCATCTTTGTGCCCTCGCTTTGGGCCGACGTCAACATGGCGGGAGAGCGGCAAATATTTCCGCATTCGGTCTCTAAAGAAGCACGTCGCTGGCTGCCGTTCGTCGGTCGAAGTAAACGAGTGCCAACTACCCCGCCCAGACTAAATGTCTTGTTAATGGCGAGCTGACCCGGCACCGCTCAGAGAGCTACCCAGCCTCTGCTCTGTGCCGACCGCGCGGTTGCGTGCACTATTCGCTCTATCTCAAGGCCGCGTTCAAAATCGATGACATGAGCGTCGCGGTTGCCGGAGATCGCTTGCAGAAGCTCATTGCACTCGATCACCTTCAGTTCGTTAAATCCCAAACCGTGACCCGGTGCGGGAATGAACTGGCGATAAGGTGTATGGGGCGGTGCGGCAAGCAATGTGCGATAACCCTGAAGGCCGATTGGGTCGTCTGTCGAGTAGATCTGCAACTCGTTCATCCGCTCTTGGTCGAAGAGAATTGATCCCTTCGAGCCAAAGATCTGCAGTGCAATTCGACCCTTCCTGCCCCATGCAGAACGATTGACCATCAGGACGCCCGATGCGCCACCTTCTGTTTGGAAAAGTGCCTGGGCGATATCATGGTTCTTCAAGCAACGACGCTTGGCGCTGGCGCCCAGCCGCGCATATGCATCCAATGCTGAAGAAGATGAGGCCAAAGGTCGGTCGTTGCATTTTGCTGGCGCATCCCAAAGCCATGGCCGCCACGCTCGAAAACGTGAAACTCGACAGCGCATCCAGCAGCTTTCCAAGACTGAACAAGTCCATAGCCCTGCGCACCGAAGAGCGGATCGTCGGACGCTAGTGCCAGGAACATCGGTGGGGCATCCAAAGGCACTTCAAGGGAGAGCATTGACGGGTAGATCGGGACAACAAAGGCGGGCCGTGTTTCGGCAGGGCCGCTGGTTGCCACAGCGACCGAGGTCATCGCCCCAGCCGAAAACCCGATCATTCCAATCCGCTTTGCGTCGATGCTCCATTCCGCAGCCCGCTCTCGTAGAAGGCAAATGGCCGCCTGACCGTCTCTTACTGCGACGGCAGGCACCGTCAGATCGCTTGTTGATGCTTGGCCAGCAGCGAAAAGGTGTTCGAATTCAGCGACGAGGGCTTCAAATTCGTTAGAGCCGACGGGTGTTGGCTCAAGCCTATATTTAAGAACGAAGGCCGCGATCCCGCGCTCGGCAAACCAGCGTGCCACCGCCATTCCCTCGTTCTCGACAGACAGTGCCCGAAACGCCCCACCTGGCGCGACGACCACGGCTACTCCATTTGCTGTCCCGGGAGCAGGGAGGATGGGAGTCAGCGTCGGAACGGTGACGTTGCGGAGCCAAAGCTCGCCCCGCGGCGATCGTTCCCATATCTCTTCGCCGCGGTCGGTCCCGAGGTCCGGATAGAGATGGATCGTCCCCGTCTGATCCAGAGGCGATACTCGGGTCATCATGACGCTCTGAGACACAGGCAGCGATGCCCGGTTATCCGGTTGGGGACCGAGATGAGAAATAGGGGTATTCGAGTCCACGGGACAATCCTTCAAGACGATGAGAGGTGGCCCGTCGGACCATGTCCGACAGGCCGGTTATGCGTGATGCTGTCAGGCGAACGGACAGCCGCCTTCCCTTAGAAGCGCGGCCGAGCGCCCCTTCCACCCGCCGGTACGGTGCGCGACGGAGACTTCGTAGATGCCGCGGCGGGCGGCGAGGATCGGATCATCCGAAAGCTCGATACCGTCCGTCACGCGCGTGGGGTCATGCATCATGACGGGATCCCCGATCTCCTCAAGCGTCGTGGGGCGGGTGATTTCAAGCTGCCCCACGGCCACGCGCGGCCGGCCTTCCGGCCAGGGGGCGCTTGGGTCATCGGTTGAATCGCCTTCCCCGGCCAATTCGAGCACCAGATTGAAGCGCACCGGAGCCTGGTTCAGACGCTCTTCGAGCTCCTCGAACAGGTAGGTGTGCTTTTCCCTGTGCAGTTCTTCCAATGTCTGCATCGCCACGCCGGCTTCCGGCTCCCAGTGATACCGCGCATAGACGGCGGCACCTGCTTCATTGACGAAGCGGAAGGCGTGCAGGGCGTGGTAGGCCGTGCGCGCGAAGCTTACGGCAGCCGGCAGCTGTTTTCGCAGACCGACGGCGCGCATGACGGAGGGTCTTTCCGCCAGAAATTGACCCACCCTCTCCATGTTAGCCTTGCCGGTCTCGGGGTCCGGCAAGGCGATTTTGAGAAGCTCGAGCGTCTCTTCGGGCGTGCGCGTGAAAAAGAGGGTGATCGGCAGGGCGATGAGATCGGTGATCGTGCCATCGGCGAGGTAAAACCGGACGGCCATGGAGACCGAATCCGCCGGACCGACCGGGTTCGCCAAGGGGCTGTTGGAATGCCGGATCGTGACTGGAACTGGCTTGCCCTGGAAATGCGACGCCCGACTGATCTGACGCGCCTGCGGCGTTGCCGTGAAGACGCCGGCATAGTACCGGCCCTGCGCATGCACGCTGCGGTATCCGGGGTAGAAGCCGATGTGCTGATGGAGCAGATCGACCAGTTGCGACGCCAGACGGTATTGTTGACTGTTCACGATCAAAATCCAATCTTGCTCGAGGTGTGGGATCAGTTGGCGGCGTCGAGCATCTGGTCCAGCGCCTTGCGAATCTTTAGCGCTTTCCAGACGTCGCGGACGGAAGCATCGGTATAGGCTCCGTAGAAGGCCATGGCGGAGACTTGGTGCTTTGCGATGAAGTCTTTGATGTCGGGGCTGCGGACACCCGGGTAATCGACGACTTCCGCAAAGAGCAGGTCGATCTCGTCGGGGATGATTGTTGCGAAGTCGTCGATGTAGGTTTCCCAGTCGCCATCGAAGGTCGATGCGAAAATGCAGCGGGTGTCATTGTCGAAGATGACGAAGCGTAGATCGTGCACCGTGCCGATGCGATCGGTGTTCTTTGTGCGCTCCTCGTCGAAGCCGCCGAAGCTGTCGCGCATGCGATTCGCGCCGCCAGGCTTCAGCGGCATGATCACAGTGAATTCGTTCCAGACGCCTTTCTTGGTGCCTGGGCGTGCGGTAGTGTTGTGAAAATTGGTCATGGTCGATACTCCATCATAGTGGGTGCTAAACTCGTCAGCGGGGTTGCTTGGGTTTTCTGCTATGTGCGTCTCGGCTCGTCCCATTCGCTTGGGCTCGGGGCGGACGGGACGGTTTCTTGCGGGGCCGCGTGAAGCGAGACTGGAAAAGAGACCCGGTCTCGCCACGCCGTCCTGGTCGGTCCTCGATCAGGCTTCGTTGCCTTGCATCTGGGACAGCCATTTCAGCGCGCTGATGCTCGGCAGAAACACGTGTTCGCCGCCGCGCGTCGCGGTGAAATCGGGCAATCCCGTCAGACGCCGGCGAACCGGCTTGTCAGGGAAGGCAAAGTCATCGGAGCGATCGCGGCGACCGACGATCGGATCGCTGCGTAGGCCTTGCGACACGAAGTCGCCATCGTTCACCCACTGGGACTGGACGAACTCGAATTGTCTGCCCGGATTGGCGTTGATTAGTGCCAGTACGATGCCACGATCCTCGCCATCATCGGCCATCACGCCCTCGGGCAGGAGAGGCCCGTAAGCCGCACCGCGCCGCAGGAGCTGGTGCAGGCGTGCGTAGGCCATAGTGTCCTGAAGACCGTCTCTCGGATTGACGCGCCGGATGTGGCAACCGACCGGGGTTTTCGCGCCGTTCAGATCGTCCTCGTAGTAGGCAAAGGCGTTGTTGCGCTGGGGATCGTCGACGATCGTGGGATCATCGACGTCTGGGGACAAGGCGAGAGGACAGCCGCTGCGCCAGCGTCCCATCATTTTCGCCGCTACCTTTTCCTCCCCCGCTGCGTTGGAAGCAGACTGGCGCAGGTAGGTGCGGAACGCTGCGACGTCCTGGTATATCTTCCGGATGGCGGCATAAGTACCGTTGCGCCAGAGCACCTCGGGGCCGGGCCCTTTGGCCAGTTCGCCAAGTTCGTTCTCGTATCCGAGAATGAATTCGCCCGCCTTGGTCGGCTCGCCCTGTCCCGGCAGCGGCTCGCCGCCCTGTCCCTCGATGAACGGCCGGCTGATCCCGTCGACGAAGCCGAAATGCTCGCGCATTGTCGGCGGCACGCCGACGCTCAGGTGGGCGGTGACTTCGATCCCGTCCAGCCCATCGAGCGCATGGCGACCGAGGTCAAGAATCTCCTCCCGGCCCTCGGCCGTGCTCGCCATGACCAGGAGGCCGGCATGGAAGCCGTTGTTGCCGTGGGGGAAGTCCCACAAGGACGGATCGCTGCGGCCTACATCGCCGAGAAAGGCGCTCCGCGCGGCCATGCCCTGGCGAAATTCTACGGGAAATCCCTCGAGAATATCTGGGCTTAGCCCCAATCTGCGAAGTCCTTCCCAGGTAAAGGCGATGTTGAGCCAGGCATGTTGTTTGGGAGCCGCCCAATCGGCGCAGGACGTGATCCTTGGGATCAGCCGCTTTAGCATGGTGCGCGCTGCAGTAGCATCTTCAATGCTGAAAGCGACATAGGCGCCGAAGTAGGGCATGGGTCGGTTGTTCAGGACCGTGCCCTGGATATTGTCAAGTTCGAGTAACACGTTTCTAACCTTCAAGGAACGCTGAGCGAGGCTCGCAATGGTTGTTCTTGAGGTTTCAATAGTGGCGGGTGGCGGGACGGTCTTGCCGAAATCGTGCAGATTTTGCCGGATCCGGGCAAACTTGCTCAAGGCATGGAACAATTATTTACGTGGTGACCGACAAGCGATAGTATCTCCATCTTGGAGGGGTTTAGTTTTCTCGAGGATCAGGAGAGCTAAGTATGAGCCTCGACAATACTTATCTAATAAAAGATGTATTCATAACTGAGGCGCTGCAAAAGCGGGTTGCAAAGCGCATCGACCATGAACGGGCGCGAAGCGCATTGGTTGGCCTCGCCTCCGAAATGGCGCGAGATCCCGAAGCCGTTCTGCCGCGCTATGTCGATCTGGCGCTCAGGGAAACCGGTGCTTCCAGCGCGGGGCTGAGCCTCAACGAGGAGCCGAACTGTTTTCGCTGGCGCCACACACGGGGCGTGTTGTGGGATCTGGAAGGTGGATTGACCCCGAGGAACGACAGCCCATGCGGCGTCGTGCTCGACCGCAACCAGCCTCTGCTCACACGCTATCCGGAACGGCTTTACGACTGTCTGGCTGGGATTTGCATACCGGAACTGTTGCTGGTGCCGCTGCATATCGGCAATGGCAATCCCTTCGGTACCCTATGGGTGCTATCCGATCGTGAGCCCTATTTTGATGCTGGTGATGTTCAGCTCCTGCAGGACTGCGCAGTTTTCGTTGCCGCTGCCCTGCACGCCAGCCAGGGGCTGAAGCGGCAGGGGGCGAACAACAACGAGAAACCGCTGCAGCCCAATGGCGGTCTTGCGAAGTGGCAGGAACGCCGAGCCAAGGAATTGATCGCGGCCCGGCTGAGCGACAAGTTGTCGGTTGCCGAGGTCGCGGAGGCCTGCGGCTTGTCGCCCAGCCACTTCACGCGCGCCTTTCGCAAATCGACGGGGCTCACACCCTATCAGTGGCTGACGGAGCGCCGGATCGAGCGGGCAGAAGCGCTGCTCCTCAGGGACGTCGACCTGTCTCTGTCGGAGATAGCGGTTTCTTGTGGCTTTGCCGATCAGAGCCACTTTACGAGAGTGTTCAAGTCGGTCACCGGAAAGAGCCCGGGCGCTCTTCGCCGCTCCTCATAGGTGGAAATTTCACCCCAGAGCGTTCTGGCGCCTCTCTTTTAGGCGCCTTTGGGAGGTGTTCTAATGGGAAGATCATGTGGCGTGTCCTGTCCTGGTGCTCTTTGATTAGACGAACACAGAATGCTGACGATCTCTTTCAGAGATTGCAGTGGTAAGAACAGCAGTGGAAGGCCGCACCTTCGCTTGCTGCCGCCGTGGCAATCATTGGATTGTGACCGCATCAGACCGAATTTGAATGACGCCTTAAAACCTTGATGCCTTTCATCTCCCTCTGCGTTCAACTTCGGACTGTAGGCTCTGGGCCGAACAGGGACCACATCAGCACATAGGTCAGTGTCTGCTTTTGCCGTACGGCACCCCGTCATCGGACAATCTCATCACGGCCCCATTCCAGCCTCCAACTTTGGGAATTCCTATCTCCTTTTGACACTGTGCGTCGCGGCGTCCCGCAACGATGCGTCATCCTCACTTTGGCGCTCCTCTGCGGCTTGATGGGCCGTCCGGTGATGTCACACTCCAGTCACGGTCCGCGACGTAAAGCCAGATAGCTGAGGCCATTGAGGACGACAGTGCAGAAGGACGGAAGCTTGCTCGCGTGACGCCCATCTGAGCTGATGGGAACCCATTTGTTCGGGTGACAGACGACGCAGCCGTACCCGGCCTTCGTCAGAGCATCATCGCGGGATCCCAAATACTGCATCATGGCCGGCCGCCATGCGTCTATTGAAGTGAGCGATAAGAAGATGTCGACGATCGAGGAAATCGCCTCCCGGGCCGGGTGCTCCATGGCCACTGTCAGCCGTGTGCTGAACCGCAGCGGTCCGGTCAGTCAAGCCATGCTCAGACGTGTCCGCAAGGCGGCACGTGAGCTTGGATATCAAAAGGTCGAGGGAAGCACTGCCGCAAATCGACGTCGCCCGGTCGTCGGCGTATTGATCCCCAGCATCAGCAATCCCGTCTTTGCCGCTTCATTGTCCGGCATCCAGAGCCGCATGCGGGTTGCCGGACATGGGGTTCTGATTGCCCAGTCCGACTACGACCCGGTCCGTGAACCCGATGCGATCGCAGCCCTTCTGGCCGAAAATCTAACAGGGCTCATCATCACCCTTTGCAATCCCCTGGTCAGCCAATCGACCTTGTCTGCAGATCTGCCGCCGACTGTCCTTCTCCACAACCAGCCAACGTCACGCTTCAAGGCCGCCGTCACGACGGACAATAGACGTGCTGGAAAAGAGCTTGCCAACCACCTCATCCATCATGGGCATCGCCGGATCCTGTTTGTATCCGGCCGGTTTGAGAGCTCCGACCGGGCTCGCGCGCGCTTTGAAGGATATTGCGACGCCATGCAAGAAGCAGGTCTTGAGATTGCAGACGCCCTCCAAGTCTCATTCGCGACGGGTTATGGCGAGATAGATCTTTCAGGGGTTCTGTCGCTCTATCGGCCGACCGCCATCATTGCCTCCAACGATCTCTTGGCGCTCGGTGTGATCAGCGCAGTGAGACGGGAAAGGCTGCAGGTGCCGGATGACATTTCTGTCGCGGGATTTGACGGGATCGCCATCGGGCGACTGATGGATCCGCCCTTGACCACAATCGAAATGGCCGACACCAGCATGGGCGCAACAGCTGCGTCGCTCCTCCTCGACATGGCAGCAAATTCAGCTCTGCCGCGCCATCTGACACTGGGTTTCAAGCTCAATCCGGGCGGTACTGTTCGATCGCTTCCTTGACTGCCCCCAGTCTCCGTCCCCGTCATTCAAGGCACTTGTGGTGTGCAGAGGGCGCGCCGCCTTTTTTGGCAAGCGGCGCGCAAGCCCGCGTCTTCGTGAACGAGCGCTGTCTTCAGCTTCTCGGCAGCAGGCCCTCGACTTCCGCGGCAGCGTCGTCGAGTGCTTCCTTCGGTTCGGCCGACTGCTCGACGACCCGTGACAGGTTTTCCACGATCGTCTGCGTGACCTTCACGCCGTTCGAACCGGGGAATGCGTACCAGGGTTGCATCAGCGGCATCTGCTCGAGACCGGCGCGGAACAGCGGGTTTTCCTTGTAGAAGTTACCGAGATAATCCGGCGAGGTGGCGGCAAGCTCATTGTTCGGGACATATCCGGTGCCGGGAACGACAACCGAGGCGCCGTAGGGACCGGCTGCGAACTTGATGAACTTCCAGGCCGCTTCCTGCTTCTCAGCGTCGCGGGTGAGCATGACCGCAGCATTGCCGCCGGTCGGCAGCTTGCCGTTGACGGGATCAAGGCGCGGGATCGGGCCTGTGCGCAGGTCGAACTTGTCGCCGACATTCTTGATGGTGTTGCGCAGCGCGCCAGTGGTCTGGAAGGCAAAGCCGACCTTGCCAGCGACGAAGGCCTGCTCGCCCGCCTGCTTGGTGAAGACCGGAAGGCCACCTTCCTTGACCATGCGGTCGACCAGTTCAAAGGCCTTCAAACCTTCAGGGCCGTTGAAGGCGACACTTGCCTCATCGTCACTCAGCATCTGGCCGCCGGCGCCGAACAGGAGCGCGGAGAACATCCAGTCGTCACCCTGCCAGCGAAAATCGATGCCTTCATTGCCGTCGCCGAGCGCCTTGATCTTCGACGAGAGCGCGATCACTTCGTCCCAGGTCTTTGGCGGCTGGTCGGGATTGCCACCGACTTTGCGCACGAGATCGGCATTGTAATACATGATCGGGTTGGATGTGGCGAAGGCAAGTCCGACCTGTTTTCCCTTGACCTTTGCAAGCTTCAGGATGTTGTCAGAAAAGCCCTGCTCGGCCATGTTGCCGTCTTTTTCCATGAAGGGGCCGAGATCGACGGGAATGTCACGCTCGTTGACCATGCGCAGGCGGTTGAGGCCGATGAAGGTGACGTCGGGCATTTCGGCCGTGCCAGCCTGGCGCATGATCGTCTGGATGCCTTCCTCATAGGTGGCGGAAGGATTGGCGAAGGTGATCTTGATGTCCGGGTTTTCTTCCATGAACTTCTTCGAGATCGTGTCCATCACGTCCTTGAAGAAGCCCGGCATAGGATAGTGGACATTGAGCGTGGTCTCGGCATGGGCCGGGATGCATGTCGCCAGCGACACCGCTGCGGCGGCGAGAGCCTTCTTGAGATAAGTCATCGCAGTTCTCCTGGGTTGAGACCGGTCAGCCTTTGAGACCGGTCATGGTGATGCCCTCGACGAAGCGTTTCTGCGCAAGCAGGAAGGCAAGCACGAGGGGAAGGGTGATGATGAGGGTGGCAGCCATCAGCGCGCCGTAATCGTCGCCGGCTTCTGCCGCGCGGAAGTAGAGAAGCCCGAGCGGTGGCGTGGCGTAATTCTGGTTGGTCACAACGATCAGCGGCCAGAACAGGTCGTTCCAGTGGGCGACGACGGAGAAGATCGAAAAGGCGGTGATCGCCGGCCAGGCATTGGGCACGACGACGCGCGCCACGATGCCGGCCTCGGACATGCCGTCGAGGCGGGCCGCATGGATGAGATCGTCGGGAATGCCGCGGAAGAACTGCAGGAAGAGGAAGATGGCAAAGACCGAAATCGAGAACGGCGCAACCAGAGCGAAATAGCTGTTGAGCACCGACAGCCGGTCGAAGGCGACATAGAGCGGCAGCGCCGTTGCATGGATCGGCACGAGCAGGCCGAGCATGACGAGCGCCATCATCAGCCGGGCAGTCCGGAACGACAGCTTGGCCATGGCATAGGCACAAGGGATCGCCACCAGCACCTGAACGACCAGGATCAGGCCGCAGACGATCACCCCGTTCAATAGCAGTCCGCCCATCGACACCCGACCGAAGGCCTTGGCGAAGTTCTCAGCATAGGACCAGGTCTGCGGGATCAGGTTCAGCGACGAGGAGAAGATCTCGCTCTGTGCCTTGCCGGCGGTCGAGATCATGAAGATGTAGGGCGCGAGGAAGACAATGGCCCCGAGCGTGAGGAGGGCGAGGCGCAGTGCCCGGCCGGGCGTGAAACGATCGGTCATCATCATGCGTAGTGCACCTTCCGGTCCATGACGCGGTATTGGAGGAACATCAGCGAGACGAGGATCGCCAGGAAGATGACGGTCATGGCCGAGGCATAGCCGACCTTGAGGTAGACAAAACCCTCCTGGTAGATGGTGAAGAGCAGCACTTCCGACGCCTTGTTCGGACCGCCTTCGGTCAGCGTCTTCACCGTCTCGAAGACCTTCACGGCGTTGATGATCGAGATCGTTGTGACAAACAGCGTGGTCGGTCCAAGCATTGGCCAGGTGACAAGGCGGAAGCGCGAAAGGGCTGAGCGCGCGCCGTCTACTTCTGCCGCCTGGTAGAGGTCGCGCGGAATGGCAGACAGGCCGGCCAGGAAGAGGACCATGTTGAATCCTGTCGCCTGCCAGATGCCAATGATCGACAGGCTGGTCATCACCGTGCTCGACGCGCCGAGCCAGTTGGGGCCGTCGATGCCGATCAGGCCGAGGGCGGCGTTGATCGGGCCTATGGTCGGGTGAAAGAGATATTGCCACACCGTCGCCATAGCCACGAGCAACGAGGCGACGGGCAGGAAATAGGCGGTGCGGAACAGGCTCTTGCCCCAGCCTTCGGATTCGATCAGCAGCGCGATTCCGAGCCCGAGCGCCATCGACGTGGGCGCGACGATGGCCGCATAAACCGTGGTGTTCCACAATGATTTCTTGAAGGTACGGTCGTTCAGCAGTTCGGCATAGTTCTCAAAGCCGACGAAGTTGAAGCTGCCATAGCCGAGCTCGAAATCGGTAAAGCCCAGGAAGATCACGGCAGCCGTCGGCAAGATGACGAAGCTGAGCAAGAGAAAGAGGGCCGGGGCAGAAAGCAGAAGCGCAATGCGGGCTTCTCGGCGCCGGGCCGCTTCCGCAGCGCTGATGCCCACAAGTGCCAGCCCATTATCGACAGCGAGACTAGCCATGCATGGCCTCCGGGCGTTTGGCCGAGACCATGGCGATGTCGGCCAGCAGCCGATCACCCTTGTCGTCGAAGATCAAAATCGCTGAGGGATCGAGTTTCAGGTCGACCGGCTGGCCAGCGGAAAGGCCGATCGCTTCGGCCGGCGTGATCTTTGCCACGATGGTCGCGTCCATGGCCGCAAGCCGGGTAAAGGCAATGACTTCAGACCCCAGAAATTCAAGCCGCTCGATGCGTGCCGGCAGGCTGCCTTCGCCGGCGCGTGTCAGGTGAACGAATTCCGGACGAAACGCCACCGTGACGGGCGTGGCCGGTCTGAAAGGAGCGCGGGGCAGGAGACGGACATCGCCCGCCTGTACGAGGCCGTTGTCGTCGACCACGGTGGTCATGAGATTGATGCGCGGCTGGCCCAGGAACTTGGCGACTTCGAGATGGACAGGCTCATCATAGATCCGGCGGGGGCTGTCGAGTTGCAGCAGGCGTCCACCGATCATCACGGCGACCCGGTCTGCCATCGACAGCGCCTCGGACTGATCATGTGTCACATAGAGCGTCGGGACACCGGCCCGGCGGTGCAGTTCGACGATCTCGCCGCGTGCGTGAACGCGAAGATTGGCATCGAGGTTGGACAGAGGCTCGTCCATCAGGAAGACGCTTGGATGGCGGACCATGGCACGGGCGAGAGCCACGCGCTGGCGCTGGCCCCCCGACATCTGGCCCGGCTTGCGGTCAAGGAGATGGTCGATCTTCAAGGAGGTCGCCATGGTCTGAACCTGGCGCTGGATCTCGGACCTGATCTTTCGCTGCTCTGGCAACAGACCGCCGATCAGGGGCAGGCGCCCAGCGACTGAGAGACGGCGCATGGCCAAGGGAACGGCAATGTTCTGACCCGCGGTCAGATGCGGGTAGAGCGCGTAGGACTGAAAGACCATGGCGATGTTGCGATCACCGGCCGCCCGTGAAGACACGTCTTCACTGCCGATGATGATCTCACCCCGGTCGGCATGATCAAGGCCGGCGACGATGCGAAGCAGCGTGCTCTTGCCGCAGCCGGAGGGACCAACAAGGGCAATGAACTCACCCGCTTCGGCCTGAAGGCTGACACCCTTCAAAATGCTGTTGCCGCCGTAGGACTTGTTGATGTCACAAAGACTGAAGGCACTCATTGCGCGGCCTCCACGGACGCAGTTGTACTGTTGCGCGGATAGACCTCGTCGATCACCTCATCGAGAACATGTGCTGTCGTGCCGGCGACCGAAACCAGTTCGCTTTCAACCCCGGTGCCGAGCCGGTGGATCGCTGCGCCGACAAGGCGTCGACCCGGCATCTCCCGCTCCAGCTTGTCAATGATGAAGGAGGTCGGCGGCGCCCAGACAAGCTGCGTGTCACCCAGCATGCCCTGCCAGGCCCAATGAAGATGACCGCTGGCAAACAGCGCGACCTGATGCTGTTTCAGCAAATCCAGGATTTCGCGACGTGGTCCGGGTGCTGCTCCCCAATAGCCGGTATCCCCTTCATTCGGGTCGTCGACGAAGAGGGGCTTGTGGGCGAAAATGACGACGCGGCGACCATCACGGTTTGCAAGTGTCTCGCTCAGCCATCGACGCTGTGCCTCTTCCTCGGCATGACCGGAACCGATGAGCAGGCTGTTGATCCCGATGATCAGCCAGTCGCCGATATCCTTGGCGAAGCGGTCCGGCCCGACGAGATCGCGCCAGCGCGTCAGGCGCAGATCGTCAACCGGCTGATGGGACCCCGGCATGTGTCCGACATCGTGATTTCCAGGCACGACGAGCACGGGCACCGTCAGTTCGCCAAGCAGCGCCATGGAAAAATTGAGATCTTCGTCGAGATCGGCCCCATCGACAGACAGGTCGCCGGTATGGATGACCAGGTCGGGCTTTTCGTCTTCAATCCACTGGCGGATCGGATCCCAATTGCCGTTGAAATGCGGCTTGGTCGGGCTGAAATGCGTGTCGCTGATCTGGATGATCTTCATTGCTTGCACCTTGTCTTGACGAGGCGGCAGCGCGATCTGGAACGAACCGGCTGCCTTCGTCGACGTCTTTAGGCGCTCAGCATGTCAGCGACGTAAGATGGCTTTCAGTCTCCTTCCAGTTTCGTCATGAATCCGTCACTCGGCCACGGTTCACCGTTTCTGCTCCAAGCTCGATCCGGCGGTCGACGGTGTCGAGGACGGCTGTCGGTGGGGCATGGCGTGAGGGATCGCCTTTGATCAGATCCTCAAGCCTGTTGACGATCTCGCGGCGTCTCCTCTCGAAGAGCCACGGCCATAGCTGCCTTCTTTAGGCTTTCCTGACAGCCCCCTCCCATCCCATGCAACGGTATGCACCGTCTTTTCGCTTCGCCCGCCCCTTCGGGGTGCATGGGCTGTTTTGGCCTGTCTCTCCGGACGCCATCAGGCCGCGATGGTCGCGGCTGCGAAGGAAAGGAGACACACATGTCCAGATTCTCTTCACAAAGGTTCGATGTCCATCAGGAAGTCACCAACCGCATCGTCGATGCCCTCGAACATGCCGGCGAATTCCAGCTCCCCTGGATCGCCAACACGGCGACAAGATTTGCACGTCCCGTCAATGTCGCATCGCGCAAGCCCTATAACGGCGTGAACATTGTCAGTCTCTGGGTCGCGGCCCAGGCTTCAGACTATCCCTCGAATGTCTGGGGCACATACCGCCAGTGGCAGGAGGCCGGTTGCCAGGTGCGCAGGCAAGAGAAATCCTCCCTCGTCGTCTTCTACAAGACTTTCGATGCCGAGCAGATCAATGATCAGACTGGCGAGGCCGAGCAAGGCGAACGTAAGGTTCTCCGCGCCAGCTGGGTCTTCAACGCCGCCCAGGTGGATGGCTACCCTCTTGATCAAGTGGATATCCCGGATCTGCCCGCATTCGATCCGATCGCTCGAGCCGAAGCCTTCGTCGCGGCAACAGGTGCAGTCATCGAGGAGGCGGGTGACAAGGCCTGCTATGTCCCGTCTGCTGATATCATCCGGATGCCGGAGCGTCGCCGCTTCATGGGGACGACCACCACAAGCCCTGCAGAGGGATTTTACAGCACGCTATGTCATGAGCTGACCCATTGGGCAGGCGCAAAGGGCCGTCTTTCACGCGATCTGTCCGGCAGATTTGGCACTGAAGCCTATGCGATGGAAGAGCTTGTCGCCGAACTGGGGGCTGCCTTTCTATGCGGCGATCTCGGTCTGGTACCCGAACCGCGTCTCGATCATGCCCAGTACATCAAGCACTGGCTGACCGTTATGAAGTCCGACAAGAAGGCGGTGTTCACCGCAGCGTCCAAAGCCTCGGAAGCAAGTACTTGGTTGATGTCTCTTTCGTCCTCGCAGCGCGACATCGAGGGTGCGGCTTAGGCCGCATTCCTTTGACGAGTTTGGCAATCACGCGATACGCTCAACCTTGCTGAGCAAATTCTATGCGTCTCGAACCTCTTAAGGAAGACTTCGCCAACAGCTTGCTTGTGGATGCGTGTTGGCGGCGACTGCGTCGTATCGCTGGCATCGCCGGCCGCACTGCGATCTAAGTCGTACACCGTCTCAAACGAAAGATAGGTCGCGAGCATTTCGCCAAATTGCTTTGTCGTCGAAATTTGATTTGGCGGCGGGGTTGTACGGTTTTTTTGCCGTTCAGCCAAGCATCTATAGGCAGAGTTCTCTGCGGCCTACTCTCCCGTGGTTTGAATAGTTGCGTAAACGCTCAGTCAGGCTGTGCAATCCCGCATGGATGCAAACTTTTGCGTCTGGTTTGAAAATCATGCAATATGCTCAGTATGGCTGAACAAAATGGGTCATTGTTAAACCGACTTCAGCAGGGCCTCCCGGAAGGGCTGGTCGTCGATGCCGCTTGGCTGGAAAACCGCGGCATCGCTCGGAGTTTGCGCGCCTACTATGTCAAGAGCGGCTGGCTGGAACAGCCGGTTCGCGGCGTCTACAAGCGGCCACGTGGCGGGCTGAGCTGGCAGCAGGTTGTCATATCGCTTCAAACCCTGCTTTTTCGAACGCCTTTCCACGTCGGCGGGCGCACGGCTTTAGAATTACAGGGTTTTGCCCATCTCTCGCATGAGATCAAGACCGTTCACCTCTACGGACCAGAGAAGCCTCCTGCATGGCTCGACCTGCTGAACCTTTCTCAGCGCTTTGTCTATCACAACAGCGCGATTCTGTTCCCTGATGATCCGAGCGCGCAGGGGCTCGGCAGTTTTATCTCGAACATCGCGGACGCCACCGGCCACCCTCTCAGTCAGATTCGTGGCAATGGCCTGACCTCGCTTGCCTGGGGGCAATGGGACTGGCCGCTGACGCTTTCCCAGCCCGAACGCGCCTATCTCGAGATGCTTGATGAATTGCCGCGCCGCGAGAGTTTCCATCAGGCCGACATGATCATGCAAGGTGCCGCCAATTTCAGCCCGAGAAAGCTGCAAAAGCTGCTGGCGGATTGCCGCAGCGTCAAAGTCAAGCGCCTGTTCCTCTACTTCGCAGATCGGCATAATCACGCTTGGCTAAAGCATCTTGATAAAGCCGCCATCGATCTCGGCAGGGGCAAACGAATGCTTGTACCAGGCGGCAAGCTCGATCCTGCCTATCTCATTACGGTGCCAGAGGAGCTCAATGCCGTTTCGTGATCAGTATCAGGCCCAGGTCCGGCTCCTCAAGCGCCTTATTCCCATCGTGGCGCGCGAAACTTGCTTTGCGCTTAAAGGCGGAACGGCGATCAATCTTTTCGTGCGCAATTTGCCGCGCCTTTCTGGTGATATCGATCTGATGTATTTGCCCGTCAATGAAAGGCCGTAGGCGTTATCTGACATCGACGCCGCCATGAAGCGCATCAAGGCGGCTGCTCTTTCGGAACTGCCTAGCGCTCGCGTTACTGAAAACGCACATGATGGCGCAAGCCTTCGCTTGAATGTGATGGCGCAAGGATCACAGGTGAAAATCGAGGTCTCGCCCGTGTTGCGCGGTGTGGTTCATGAGCCTTTCACGATGCCTGTTACTGAGGCCGTTGAAGAGGTCTTTGGCTTTGCCGAAACCAGCGCCGTATCCTTCGAAGACTTGTTCGCCGGTAAACTGGTTGCCGCGCTTGACCGCCAGCACCCGCGCGACCTTTTTGACGTACGTGGCCTGCTTGCTGCAGAAGGGTTAAGCGATGCCCTTCGCGAAACTTTTATCGTCTATTTGCTCAGTCACAACCGCCCCATGGGCGAAGTACTGTCGGGCCGCGTCAAGGACCTCGCAACTGAATATCGCAACGGGTTCGAGGGCATGACCGAGGAGGTCGTTTCCATTGAAGAGCTGTTGAAAACGCAGCATGAAATGATCGATTTGCTGATAGGCTGCATGCCGGATCATCACCGTGAATTTCTGATCAGCTTCGAGCGTGGCCAACCAGACTGGTCCTTGCTCATGCTGGCGCAAGCTGCCCATCTTCCCGCTGTCCGCTGGCGGCAGCACAATCTGGACAAGCTTCAGCCTGAACAGCGCGCACATCTGATCGATCTGCTGCAATCCTCTCTTGAGAGGCGCGCCCGCAATTAATGAAGTCTGCAGCGGCGTAGGGCCGAAGAGTTGACGTTCGAAGGCATGCGTGGGGAACTCTGCTTCCATGTGAGGTTGTTGAAGCAGCAAGCCCAACATCAAGGACTTCAAAACCGCAGTTGGCGGTTTAAGCATTCGCCGCGAAGGTAAGCCAGATGTGCCGTCACTTTGGGCGGCCTCACGATTCGTTCCTGCAAAGATGGATCTGCGATTCTTTCCGTCTTTCCGAGGCACTGCCTCGACTTGGCTAGGCGAACACGCCCCACGCAGCAATCCCTTTGGACTGACATGTACTGTCAGTTATTCCTAGATGGACGCCTGTGGGGCGTGGCCTTGCGGGTAAAGGTGTTTCAGCCGTTCAGCGCATCTTTCAAAGCTTTGCCGGGCATGAATGCCAGCTTCTTCGCAGCAGCAATCTTGATGGTGGCACCGGTTGCAGGGTTGCGACCCTCCCGTTCAGGGGTGTCCTTGACCTTGAATTTGCCGAAAGAGGGGATCGATGTCTCAGCGCCTGCCTTTGCTGCTTCAACAATCTGGCTGAAAACGCTCTCGACGATTGTTTTTGCCTGAGCCTTCGTCAGGTTGTGCTCGGATGCGATCTTGTCGGCAATCTCGTTCGTCGTGGTCATGGCCAGTTTCCTTGTTTGATAGCTGTTCATCAGCTCTGTCCCAGAAATCCGGGAAGGAATAGGGGAAGGAGACTGGGGAGCGTGGGTGAGGGGCCATTAACCACAGAAAAATGCGAGTCTGCAGGCTTGAGCCATTGCCCTGTATGGCCTGGACAGTTCGCCCGAGCCATTTCTGAGTTCGCAAACCCGAGGTCACTCTGACAAAATGTGAAGGTTGCCATTGTGACGACGACAAGTGCTTTCTTGGACCCGGCATAAGTCGGTGGCACTCCTGCATTCGATTGTTTCTCGGTGCAGGGGAGCCTCTTCAAAAGAGCCCTGATCGATTTTAAGAGCCTGAATGGCTAATTGCTTTGCGCAGCGCCGGGCTGCGGGGATGTCGCCGCGTCGGGTTGAAAGGCCAGGGCGACACCTTGAAGCTCCTTTGTAGTACCGAGTTCATTCCCAGGTGATGGGAATATGATCAGGTACATGGAGACAGCACCTCTACCGATCACGCCCGCCCCTTAATCCGTCGCGCGAAAAACGTGGAGGCATAAGCCCCAACGAGCCGGCTGTCCGGCGGCTACCATAACGGCTCACGGGCGTTTCCATATGTTTCGATGATCGCGGATCGAAGACACCTTTCGTCGACCTGCTCGCATGCCTGTCGGTCATTTGGGAACGGACAATTCGCGCGGCGGTTTCACCCAGATCCAGATGTACATCTTCAATTCGAGCTTCTGGCCAGCAAGGCCGGGCTTGGCAAATCGAGCGAGCGGGTCATGAAAGATGAACAGCAGTCTATCGCAGCAGCCCTTGGGGTGACACGTGACTTCAACCCAGGCGATGAGGTGCGTCGCCGCATACTCTTCCTGGAGCAGTATTTGCGTAACGCGTCCGGTCGATCCTATGTATTGGGGATCAGCGGCGGCGTTGATTCCCTGACAGCCGGAATGCTTGCCCAATCCGCCGTCTCACGCCTTCGGGCCGATGGCTATGATGCTCGGTTTATTGCTGTCAGGCTTCCCTATGGCGTGCAGGCCGACGAGGCGGATGCCCAAAGGGCACTCGAAATCATCAAGCCGGATCGGCTGGTCACGATCGATATTCGTCCTGCCGCGGACGCCATGCTCGATGCCGTCATGGCCCAGGCTTCAGATCTCATCGATCCGTGCAGGCGGCATTTTCATCTCGGCAACATCAAGGCGCGCGAACGCATGATTGCGCAATACTGCCTGGCGGGAGCGGTGAATGGGCTTGTGATCGGGACCGATCAGGCAGCCGAGGCACTGATGGGTTTCTTCACCAAGTTTGGCGACGGGGCGGCCGACATTCTTCCGCTGGCAGGATTGACGAAGAGACGGGTAAGAGCACTTGCCGGGAAGATGGGTGCGCCCCACGAACTGGTGTTCAAGGTTCCCACTGCGGACCTCGAGACCGATGCCCCGCTACGGCCAGATGAGGATGTCTATGGAGTGACATATGATGAGATTGACGATTTTCTTGAAGGCAAATCCATCAGTGGCGAAGCCCTTCAGACAATACTGACCTTCTATAGGGGCAGCGACCATAAGCGTCGACAGCCTGCGACGCCGGCTGGGCCTATGACCTCCTAAAATGAAGATCAAGCAGCAATGGGTCGGTCCGATCGGGTGATCACCCCCAACTCGTTGCAGGAACCTTCATGCCGTCGCCGAGGTTCGGAAATGATGGAGCTCACCCTCGAAAAGACCAGCTGGATCCATCTTTGCATCGATATGCAGCGGATGTTTGCCGAGAAGACGCCGTGGCAGGTTCCATGGATGGCGAAGGTCTCGCCTCAGATCCACGAGATAGTGGGCCGCCACGCATCACGGACGATCTTCACCCGATTTGTGCCGCCAAGGCGAGCACGGGAAATGCCGGGCATGTGGCGTCATTACTACGAGAAATGGGAGATGATGACGCTCGATCAGCGGGGTCCAGACATGGTCGACCTTGTCCCCACCCTCAGGGCGATGGTGTCGCCGGCGAGGATCTTCGACAAGATGACCTATTCGCCGTGGATCAACGGCGAGTTGCATCGCGCATTGACGAAGGAAGGGGTCGATACCATCGTCATGTCGGGAGGCGAGACAGACGTATGTGTCCTTGCCGCTGTGCTTGGAGCGATCGATCATGGATACCGCGTCGTCCTTCTCAAGGACGCTGTGTGCAGCGGAACAGATGGAACCCATGATGCCTCGCTCGAGGTTCTCCATGACCGCTTCTCCGTGCAGGTAGAGTTCATGCAGACGGAGCAGTTCTTGAGCAAGGCAGGGTAAGGATTTGAGTGGCTTTGTGCGGCACGCCGATCGACACTGCAGCGGGTGTAGTCAGTCCGGAGTTGCCGAGCAGGCCAACGATGGGCCAAGGCGCACCCAACCGGGCTCTTGATGGCCAATGGAAGACCATGGTGCTGAGTGATCGCCCGTCGTCCGTCAGTCCCGGTAGCCACTAAGGCGTTCGGGGGGCGTCACTGAGCCGGGAGGACGTAGGGTGGTTCTTAGATCAGCGCAGAGCGGCCTGATCGTTAAGACTTGCGCTCAAGGTGCGGTCGCGAAACTCGTTGCTTCAGATCCGGGCGGTTACAGCGCGTCGTTCGCCCGTTATCGGAACATGCCAGATGCAAACAGAGGCTTGGAGACGGCTCGGGCGTCTCAGCTGTCTCGGGGCTCAATTGACAAACAGCCACAAGGCTCAAGCCAAAAGGATGATGCTCAGATGTACAGCCACGTCATGGTTGGTGCAAATGACGTTGACGCCCTGGTGGCCTTTTATGATGCGGTCCTCGGCACCCTGGGGCTCGCCCGTGCCCCCTCTCAGCCGGCAGAGGATCCGGCCGGTTTCGTCTGGTTGCGGCCCGGTTCGCGATGGCCTCAGTTCGCGGTGCGAGCTCCTTTCGACGGACGTCCGGCAACCGCTGGCAACGGCGTACAGATCAGCTTTGCAGCACCGTCGCGGCAGCACGTGGTCGCGGCCTGGCAAATGGCGATCGATAACGGAGGACTGGACGAAGGCGGACCTGCTCTGCGACCGCAGTATAATCAGGACTTTTTCGCCGCCTATTGCCGCGATCCTGAGGGCAACAAGCTGTGCTTCGTTCATGCGGGGGATCTGCCATAGGTGCCGGAGGCAAATGGCGGTCTTGGTTCTTGGCTTCTAGGGCGCACAAGGCGCATTGTCCGGATGCGGCGCTTCACCCCGTTGGCGGCGGTTGATAGCGTTTCATGAGCCGGCCCTGTAGTACCACCCACCCGGGAAAGGGCGCGCGAATCAAGGCAGTTTGTCTGATCGTGGTAGCCGCAAGCGTCATGGAGCATGGGGCCGCCGACATGTCTGAGCGCGCGCACTGTCATGTCCCTCGGCACTTGTCGCGCGACACCCGATGGCGGCCAAAGGCCATAGGAATGCCGCTGTTCTTGCCAGTCCAGGAGGATGCCTGGCAGGGGCTTCTCAAGCTCTCACGGGAGAAAGAGTTGATCGCGACGCTCCCCATGCGCTTTAGCAAACCAAAACTGGCGGGCTTCGTTCCCTCCCGACCGATAGGAACAGCGCGCATGTCTTCACGGGCGTTGACGGCTTGGGGCTCCAAGCCAAGCCAGCGCCTGGGTTGCCGTCATTGAACTCAACCCGCCAACGACGTCACCGCGGACGGCAGGTTTGCTTCGAATTCGATCAGGCACTTCAGGCCGTCAGGGGAATAGTCGAGTTTAACCTCGGGTCGGCAACTGGCGGGGAAGGCGCGGCCAATCAGCAAAGAGCCAAATCCTACCCGTTCCGGTTTCGAGACTGGGGGACCATCCTGCTCATGCCAGGTGAACGTGATGCGTCCATTTGCGCTTGTCCAGGAAATCAGAACGCGCCCGTTCCTGTCACTCAGCGCCCCATATTTCGTGGCGTTGGTGGCCAGTTCGTGGATAACGAGCGAAAGCGCCAAGCCACCCTCGGCCTGGATCATGAGTGGGGGCCCCGCAATTTCAAAAGGCGTTTCTGCACCTTGTTCGTAGGGCGCGAGAGCCGCTTTGACGACATCGGCGATTGGAGCTTCGGGATGGCCTTCCTGCCCTGCGAAAAGCAGATCATAGGCGCGCCCCAATGCGGACAATCGCTGGGAAAAAGAGTGCAAACGTTCGTCGCGAGGAAAGGTCTGGCGTGCGATCGCTGTCACCACCGCAAGCGTGTTCTTCACCCTGTGTCTAAGCTCCCCGACGAGCAAGGAACGCCGGTCTTCGGACAAGGCTGCAGCAGCGCGTCTTGCCTCGAGCTCATCGAGCAGGCTGTCGAGGGTGTCGCCAACAAGACCCAGTTCACCCGCCTGACCGGCCATCTTGGTCCGGCTGGCGAGATTTCCTGCTTTGTAAGATTCCAGCACGCCGACGATGCGATAGACTGGCCTTAAGATGAAGCGATCCCCGACAACTGTCGCCGCGATGAAGGCGGCGACGACGCTGAACAGCACCATCGAAAGGCTGGCCCAGGTGGTCCGGTTGATGATGTGGAAGGCTTGAGAACTGGACAGCCCCGCACTGACGAATACCGGCATCTCCACCGTCGCAGGGCGGTACCCAATGATTGTCCGATCCCCGTTGCCGATCCTAGTCGCCTCCAGGGTGCCGGGCTCTGCGCTTTGCACCTTCGATAAAAGGGTTTCTGGCATAGTCGCGCCGACCAGCGCGCCTGGATCGGGCGCATGTGCCAGGATGACGCCCTCACGATCGGCCAGTGTCACCGTCCCGCCGCCGGACAGATTTCTTTCCGCCATCCGCTCCTGCAGCCAGTCAAGTCTGATGGCTGTTGCCACGACACCGATAACGGAACCATCCCTTATCAGAGGCACTGCAACCGGCAGTACGGCGGCGCCCGTCAATTTGCTGACGGTATAGGTTCCGACCACCAGACTATCGGCATCTGCACCCAGGCCATCATTGACATAGGGCCGTTCCGAGAAATCGACGCCAGCCGGATTTCCCTGACTGTCGCAGACCAGCTTGCGCTCTGCGTCAATCACCAGGATCGCTCCCGTCATGCGAAGATTGCGCGAAATGCGGTTGAGCGAGGTGGCGCAGCTGGCAGGATCGAGATCGACCACGGTCGGCAAGGCAGAGACCGCAAATAGTCTCTTCCTCACGCCACCCTCCGTGCCGCCACAGGAATCCATCCCCTTGAATTTTCTGAGGCTACTTTTCTTGCTTCGTCATGATTTGGCAATTCCTAATTCTTCTCTTGTCCTTTTGCCCTCTGGCTGGCGCAGCGGTTTTCGAAAAGTCTCCGCAGAGCCTCAGTCCTGACAGGGCAAGTCAGCGCGCCGTAGCCCCCACTGGTCACGCGGAAAAGGACGATGTCCTGGTGTCCGGACGTCAGCTGCATGCTCGGCATGGCCAGTGATCTCAACCTCCATCGACACGCTGCAGCCGGGCGTGGTCTCAAGGTCGTTCCATCGCCCCCATCGCTTCCCCATCGCCAAGGTTACAGATCCAGGCCGAGCTGGGTTTCGTCGACTTCCATCGTCGCCTTCTCGGTGATCAGCGACGACAAAGTAAGGCCGAGCAAGCGAACCGGACGCCTGAAGGGATAGACGCCCGCCAGCAATATGCCGGCTGCCTCCAGGACTTCATCGATGTTTGCAAAGGGGACTGATGTGGTTCGGCTGCGGGTCACCTGCGTGAAATCGGAGTATTTGACTTTCACGGTCACCGTTTTTCCACTGACACCTTTCGCCCTGCAGGAGGACCAGACCTTTGCTGCAAGTGATCGCAGTTCGTCTGTTGCCAAGTCGAGGTCGGTGATGTCGACGGAGAATGTGTCTTCTGCACCGACGGACTTGCGAACCCTGTCCGGCCGGACAGGCCGCTCGTCGATGCCCCGCGCGATCCCATGGAAGAAAGGGCCGGACTTGCCGAAATGTTCGATCAGGAACTGTTGGGATTTCGCCTTTAAATCCGCCCCGGTTTCAATGCCCAGTCGGTGCATCTTCTCCGCAGTGGCAGGCCCCACACCGTGGAATTTCTTCACCGCAAGCTGCTCGACGAAACCTGGCCCGTTTCTGGGCGTGATCACGGCCTGGCCGTTTGGCTTGTTGAGATCGGATGCCATCTTGGCCAAGAACTTGTTGTAGGAGATGCCGGCTGAGGCGTTCAGCCCAGTGACGGTTTGGATCTTTGCGCGGATTTCCAGCGCGATCTCCGTGGCGATCCCCATGCCTTTGTGATTTTCGGTGACATCAAGATAGGCCTCATCCAAGGACAGGGGTTCGATCAAAGGCGTGTATTCCGCAAAGATCTCCCGGATCTGCTGCGAGACAGCGCGGTAGACGTCAAATCGAGGCTTCACGAAAATCAGGCCGGGGCATTTTCGTGCAGCCGTAATCGATGCCATTGCCGAATGAACACCAAATTTTCTCGCCTCATAGCTGGCAGCGGCAACCACGCCGCGGGCAGCCGCGCCGCCAACAGCCAAGGGCTTGCCCCTCAGGTCCGGATTATCGCGCTGCTCGACTGACGCATAAAAGGCATCCATGTCGACATGAATGATTTTCCGGACGGACGATATGGTGGGAAGGTCCATGGGCGACAGTGTCTAGGAGCATGGAAACGAAACAAGAACATAGCAGGTGGCGAAGTGCTATCCAAGTGCCCTGAAAACCGAGATTGGCATTTGTGAGAGGAAACTCCTCTCGCTCTTAGGCGTTGATGACCGGAGCATGTAACAGGAGATCGACATGGCGGACGACAGCACTATCACTCTCAAAGCGGTCTTCGATACGCGAGAAAGGGCCGACATTGCAGTAGAGCACCTTGTCCAGCAGCATGGAGTGGAGAGGCCGGATATCTTCATTCAGGCGGCATCGGCAAAGAACACGGCCGGCACCTCTCCATCGGGGGGTGATACGGCTCGATCTGAAGGTTCCCGTCACGACGCGCCACTCAAGGGCGAGATCGAAGTTTCGGCTGACATCGCTTCGCACTTGACGTCTGTGGTCCGACAATCTCTGAACGAAGCTGGTGCGATCTCGGTCACGGAAGGCTGATCAGAACCAGTCTCACTGCAGTCTTCGGTTGTTGCTCCATGCGATATTGAATGAGACCGAGTAGACCGAGGAGACCAAGGAGCCAAGACAGCGGTGGCGAAAGGGATCCGATCGGCAGCAGATCGCGATCACTATTTGCCGCTGAAATGGCCAGGGCCAAGGAATAAGTCTAACGTTCACCGTCTGGATGGCGCATGGCGGGACGCCGCTGGCACGTGTGGCGCATGCGCCTTAAGGCTTGGAAGAACTCCTGGAGAATCTCGTTCAAAACCGTCTGTATTACCCGCCCGATGGCGAGGAAACGCAAGGGCGTGTCGAGCGATATCAAAGGCAAGGAGGAATCATTCCATGCTTGAGCAGACAGGCTTTGACAGGTTTCGGGATCTCTCGCCGGTCGAGCCCGAGGATCTCGTGGGTCTGTGGAGGGGCCGCGGCATTCCGACGGGACATCCATTGGACGGCATTCTGGAAAATCTCGGATGGTTCGGAAAACGGTTCACCGAAGACCTGCGGGCAGACGCCTTGCTGTTCAGATCCGGTAAGCGCCGCCTGACGGCCATCGATCCGTTCCCGATCCCCTTGAGGCTGGCTATGCGGTTTCATTCTCTTGGCAAAACGCGGTTCGCGCCAAACCTCTTCTCCCATCTTCTTCGGCCCTTAAGGGCACTTGGCCCGATCGCAACCGTCAGGCGCCTGCCGTTCGAAGGCGTCTCGAGTGCCGCAATGGTCTATGACCGGCTGCCAATTACCGACCACTTCAGAAGGATGGACAAGGACACCGTGATCGGGCTGATGGCCATCAAAGGCGACGCTCGTCACTATCTCTTTGAACTTCAAAGGGTGCAGGATGCGGCTGTCGAGCAGCGATGACTGGACTTGTAAATCAGGCGGCGGGCAACCATTTACAGGGTATCACCCGTTTTGACGATTGCGCGCTGCACAGCCTGTCTGTCATGCCTGATTGTCCGGGTTGAGAGGGCGCTCCCCGAAAGGGTTGAGCGCCCTTTTTCTTTGTCCGTCACTGGGTTCGCCATGGAGGATGGGACATGGTCCGCAAGCGGTCCGGTCCTTGCCGGGAGCGGAGCTGAAAGGAGAGGCTGCCAGCGCCTGGCGGTCATCTGGAGTGGTAAACCGAGCCGAGACACCAGGCTGCCTTGTTGCGCAGGCCGCCTTCCCCTTTGTGATCGGTGACGCACCAAGGCTGCAAACCTATGCATCTTTTCCTTCATCCAGGCGTTCTTTACGCGAACAGACGTGAGAAGGAGGCTTTCCATGAGCAAGCGTGAACTGATCGATACCGGCACCGACAAGCGTTACGTGCGCCGTGATGAGGACGGCAAGTTTAAAGAAAGCGTTGATGTCGGCCGATCCTTGTCGGCGGACAAGCGCCAGAAAGCGAAAAGCGATGCAAAGCCTGGCGAAGGTGATCGCGGTGATCATCGCACCAAGTCATGAAGCCCGGTGAAGATCGCAACCTATAATATCAACGGCATCAACGGGCGGCTTGACATTCTCCTCAGATGGCTGGAGGAGGCCGCCCCGGATGTCGTTTGCCTGCAGGAACTGAAAACGTCGAATGACAAATTTCCACGCAAAGCGATTGAGAAAGCCGGGTTTGGCGCTGTCTGGGCCGGGCAGAAAAGCTGGAATGGCGTGGCGATCCTTGCGCGTGATGCCGATCCGATTGAGACGCGTCGGGCCATTCCAGGCGGACTGACTGATGACCAGAGCCGCTACATCGAAGCCGCCGTCAGCGGCGTGCTTGTCGGCTGTCTTTATCTTCCGAACGGCAACCCGGCCCCCGGCCCGAAATTCGACTACAAGCTGGAATGGTTCAAGCGCCTCGATCGTCATGCGCAGGCTTTGCTGGACCTCGATATACCCGTGGCCTTGATTGGCGATTTCAATGTCATGCCATCGGACCTGGATGTCTATAACCCTGAGCGCTGGGGCGATGATGCCCTCTTCCGACCAGAAGTAAGAAGCGCCTATGCAGCTATGCTGAAACAGGGCTGGACCGATGCGGTGCGAGAGATTTATCCCGACCTGCCGGTCTACACTTTCTGGAAGTACTGGCGAAACGCCTTCGAACGGGATGCTGGGCTGCGCATCGATCACATTCTGCTCAGCCCACCGCTTGCAGCAGGACTGCAAACCGCCGGCATTGACCGCTGGGTCCGAGCCCTGCCGAAGACGAGCGACCACGCGCCCGTCTGGATCGAGGTGTCATGAGCTATGGTGATAAAGCCGCGCCCCACCGAGCACTCCAAAGGAAGTGACTACCCCGACACCCCCGACGGACGATATTTCGTGGTGCGCGGCCGGCTTTGGCGCAAAAGCAATCCAGCCCTTTCGTCGTCACGCCGCGACGTGCTGGTGAAAGAGCTCATGTCAGCAAGGCGAGACCTGGCCAAATCCGTTGGGAACCCGCCTGGCGGGGCTGAGGCCCGCCGAAGAGTTCATGCAGCCAAGATTGCACTGGGAGAGCGTGGGCCTGTCTGGTGGGATGACGGAGCACCGGATTTCAACCGGCACCTGGTGAAGAACACGCCTTACGCAGACTGGTATGCTGCACTTTCGGTCTGATTTTGTATTCCCTGTTTTACCTGCTTCGCGGACGGGAGGGTTTTCGGTCGGCTCTTAGGCGTCGTGACCTGTTGCCGACTGCCACAGGTCGATGCCGGTTCCTATGGTCAACTGGGGAACCTTGAGGTCGCGGTCCGCATTCACAGGGAGTATCGGAGATCGAACAATATGCAGCCCCCTTCAACGGTCAGTGAGTGCCTGCCGCAGTTGCGCCTGTTTGCTGAGGCGATGTGTGGAGATCGAGAGGTTGGCGATCGACTGGTGGCCAAATGTCTGGTCGAGGCGCGCACTCGCAGATCTCTTTCGTTGCAGAAGGAGAATTTGCTTTTCGGACTTCTGACCGTGCTCGCAGAGCTGATAGGTCGACAAGGGCCAGTATCCCACGCAAGCACGATGTCTGCTCGGTCCGACACGATGAGCCTTATTCGCCAGCTGCCGCCCTATCATCGCGATGTGCTGATCACCGTCACCGTCTTTGGTCTGCGGTACTGGGAAGCAGCCGCAATCTGCAAATGCCCGATCGGCACGATTAAAAGTCGTCTCAACCGTGCGAAAGCTTCCCTGGCTGCCAGCCTAGCTGAACAGCCGTCATCTGCGGTGATAAAAATGCCTCCAGGCATGCGGGAGCTGGCCGCGCAGCCGCAATGAGGGCATCAGAGGCTGCGTCAGCTTGCGGATTTCGGAACGCGTCGGCTCTAGGAGACACCCCGGCCGACGAGAAGATCTAGGGGACGATGCCAAGCCAAGCAACGGGTTTGGAACGTTCGGCGACTGCCACTCGCTAGAGATCCTCGGCCTTCATGGTGATTGGAAGCGTCAATGTCATTTTGTAATGGCCTTGAGTCTGCGTGTCGATCGCACCATGCCATTTGCTGCTGACGAGTTGTCTGATCAGTTTCGTCCCGAATCCGCCCGATGATGCGGCTGGGGATGCGGCAATCGACGAGACAGGGTCAAACCAGACCACCGTCAAGTTCTGCGCATCAGACGGGCCGTCGATACTCCAGCTCAGTTCCACGAAGCCATCAGCCGAGCCCAAACTGCCATATTTGACAGAGTTCGTTCCTAACTCGTTCAACACGAGCCCTAAGTCGAAACATAGTTCTGGCGCCAGGCGAATGTCTCGCCCGGTGATGCGCATCTTGTCCTTGAACGGGGACAGGGTCTCTTCGACCAGTTTTTGAAACCGCGTATTGACCCAGCCTTGCTGGGCGATGGCGTGGTTCGCACGTGCCAAAGACGCCAGGCGCTGATTGAACGCTTCTCGCGCTTCTGACGGACTGGAGGCATGCCGGAAGGTTTGGGCAGCAATCGAACTGACCAGTTGCAGCATATTGCCGGCGCGATGCGCCATTTCTCGTATCAAAAGCTTGCTTTGTGTTTTTGCAGCCTCTTTGCACACGGCATTGGAAATGATTGCTGACAGTGACCGCAAGAAATCCTTGTCCCCCTGGTCAAACACATGGTGCTCGGTCGTGTGAATACCGAGCACACCATAGGGCCTGTCCCCCGCCGCGGGGATCGGAATGCTCATACCGCTGACAACACCGTGCTGCCTGAGAAGCGCGGGTCCGGAAAACCGTTTCTCCGACTGGAGATCGTCGACGATGACAAGCGAATTTGCCATCAGGGTATATCCAGCCTGGGAATCTTTGTCGATGCCAACGCTTGCCGCGCCGACCAGGCCGTCTTCCCAGCCGATACCTGCAACCAGTTTGAGTTTGTCGGCTGCGTCTTCGAAGGCAAGGATCTTGGTGAGGGGCACCTCAAGCGCAACAGAGGCCGCCTCGACTGCCTTGTCCAGGACCGATTGAAAGGCAACGTCCTGAAGGGCAAGCTGTCCGAGTTCGGCAATGGCCGTCTGCTGCCTCAGTCGGCGCTCGGTCAGTTTCAACGCCTCGTCTTTTTCCCTCTCGATCCGCTTGCGCTCGGTCACATCGATGGCGGCGATGCTTGCGCCAATAATTTCACCACGCTCATTGGTGACGGGAGACCAATATTCCATCCAGATGCGCAAGGCTCCCGGCTCGGCCGCCGTCTCACCCGCAACTTCGAAGGGGCCGATCGCTTTTCCAGTCTCCACGACTTCCTTCATATGGTGACGCACTTGGGGTTCAATGTCAGGGACAAGCTCTGACAGGCTGCGGCCAAGATGGTCGGCTGGCGTGTAACCATTGAACTGGGCCATGGTTTCATTGATGCGCAAAAAGCGAAGGTCGTCGCTCAGGACGCACAGTCCGATGGGGACCGCGTCGAGACCGGATTTTGAGCTTTGATCAGTAGCTATCGGGGACTGAGGCTCTTGCATTCTTTCCTCCGCGAATGACACCTGGACAGCTGTCCTCCTTCTTATGGACGCTTACGTCAAAAGCCACAACAGGGGTGGGGAACACATCCGTTTTCTCGATAGTAGAGAAGGCGCTGGGTGAACACTTCCGACCTCAGACCGGTATTTAACAGATGGCTGGTTGCCGATACATCTGATGGTATCAAAGGGCGACGAGCCTGCCGCTGAGGAACCACTCGAATGTTGAGGTTCAACCCATTGTTCTGATTGACGGCGCTGCCGCCCAACAGCGCAAGACGCTGTCGCTTCGACGAATGGAGTGAACATCAAATGGCGCGCGCTCCCATTTTTCGGAAAGTTTTCTTCGGAACAGGAAGGCTCTGCTGCTGTTTGAAGCTCGTCTTAAAGGAAGAGAATATGGCCTGCGGTCTAGCGATGTATAAACGAGTTACCGTCAGCGAAACGGTTCGCGGGAAATTTGAACATCACGCCCGACATCAACCCATCGCCAATGACGGCCGGATCGATGCGCTCTTGACCCGTCTGGCTGAGGCGGAGCGTGATCAGCCACTGAGCCCCGATCTTCAACGCGCAGTGATTGAGCGGGCTTCGACCTAAGCAGATCCTTACGCGCGTTACGCGATAATTGAGCCGGGTGCTGCGAGCATTCGGTCTTCAGTTCTGCTCCTCTGATAGTCCGGCTGGAGCGCGATTGACCGCGCATTGGGATGACAGCGCTGAAGTTTTGCCATTCTGCTCGGATGTTGAGCGATCCATGCTTGCCTGTTCGCACTCCAGCAAGTCAGAGAGTGTGCGAAAATCCCGCCAGATCGACGCCAGGAACGGAGCGCTGGCAATCGGGAGGCTCAAGACCCGCTCGAGTTTTCGGATCAAGGAAGCACTTCGCTCTTTCGAGCGCGGCGATGAATGGGGGTCATCGACAATGGCCGTCGTGATTGCGTAAATCTGCCTCACAGACCGCACGTCCTTCGTATGCCTCAGATACCCAGAAATACTCCGTGTCATTGATTCCTCCGTGGCAGCCTTCGAGGGAACGCAATGCCCCCTGTTTTTCATGGGGTAAGTGCCAGCCATGGTTAAGCACTCGTTAGGATTCGCGCGGGACACGCAAAAAGCCACCTTGCATGACGTCCGTGCTCCCAGGTCCTCGTTTGGATTTTCAGCGGCGGGCGGGAGGCAAGCAAATCAAAGGGGCGACTGGGGTGTCAAAGCCCTTCAATCGTTGCGTTTTCGGGTGTGCCGCGAGCTGTCGGCCGCAGGTAACGGCCCTTTAAGCATGCTTCTTTTCGGATTCTAAAATTACTGGTTGCTTAGATGCGCATGCGGCGCGTTTTTTTGAGCGAGACATGATGTCATCCGCAGGTCCTGCGTGACCGCGAGAGAATGAGATCATGTCATGTACCGATACTTGCGTCGTTTCAGCGTCTATAATTCCAATTGGCAGATCGGAACGGTCACTGCGGTCTTTCTGATCGTCGCGGCCATCCTGTCGGCGCTCGTGTCACATGCCATCTTTGAAATGCAACGTTCCGCCGATGCGATGGATGACGTGCGAGCCCGAAAAGCGGCCGAAGTCGCAGTCCTCTCGATGGGCCAGAATCTCGCCGCCACCGTCAGAGACAATGCCGTCTGGGACGACGCTTTTGTCGCAATGGACGGGACTGACGCCGCCGACTGGGCCTTTGAAAACTGGGGCAAAACCAGCGAGGATTACGAGCTCTATGATGGCGCAATCGTCACGGCTCGAGACGGGACCGTGATTTCGGCACACTGGGAGGGCGTGCCCTTTGACCCCTTCTTGAAACTCAAAGCGGAATTCAGCGAGCAAATCCGGCAGGCCAATCGCGTCGGGGCCGATCCGGTCCTGAGCTTTCAACGGGTTGATGACGCGCTGCTTCTCGTCGGGTCATTGGCCCTTCAACCCTATGCGGATCCGGTTGAGGCCGAAGCCTTCAACATCCTGACATTCTTCAAGATCCTTTCTCCGGACGTCGTCGATCGTGTCGCTGAGGAATATCAGCTGCGCGACCTGTCGCTTGATCTCACCTTACCCGCTGCTGACATGCTGGCGTTCCCGATCAAGAACATCGCGGGTCAAGCGATCGCCCACCTTCAGTGGCCAAGAGAGATGCCGGGGACGAAAGTCTATCGCCAGGTGAGCGCCTATCTGACCGCCGGCCTTGTGTTGTTTGTCCTCTTCTTGATCGGCATCCTTGTTGCAGGCAACGTCGAGGCCGCCCGGCTTCGTCGTATAGCTGCATGCGAGAAGTGGAACGCGACGCATGATCGCCTCAGCGGCTTGCTCAATCGTGCGGGTCTCCTGGATGTGCTGAAGGTTTGCGCGAAAACCCCAAACGGGGCTCAATCCCTGCAGCTTCTGGACCTAGATGGCTTCAAGCAGGTCAATGATGCCTGGGGGCATGCCGTGGGCGACGAGTTGATCATGCTGGTCTCCAAACGCCTCCTGTCGATCTCCCCGCAGGGCGCCACGGTCGCACGCCTGGGCGGAGACGAATTTGCGGTCCTCCATCACGGTGATAACGCAATGGCGTTTAGCGAACATGTCATCGCAGAAATGGCAAAACCTTTCGACATTGGAGGACGCACAATCGAGATCGGGGCGAGTATAGGTTTTGCCTTTTTCGAGCGTGGCGTTGAGCCGCTGGAACTGCTTCGGCGCGCGGACATGTCGCTCTATCGGGCCAAGGAAAGCGGGCGAGGGCGCGCAGTCGAGTATTTCAAAGCGCTCGATGAGGAACGCGACCGTCTGTCGAGCCTGGAGGGTCAATTACGCGCTGCGATCTCCGCGGGCTCGATCCGACCGGTCTTCCAGCCACTCGTCTCTGCCAGCAGCGGGCGCATATGTGGCGTTGAGGCGCTGGCCCGATGGCAGACCCCCGCCGGTTCGGTCAGTCCGGAGGTCTTTATCCCTCTGGCCGAGCGAGCCGGGCTAATCGACGCACTTGGCATGCACATGCTTGAGCAGGCCGTCAAGACGGCTCAGGTCTGGCCTGGGCTGGACCTGTCTGTCAACGTCTCGCCGATCCAGCTCTGCAATCCCTCATTTCCCTCTCAGATTACGGATCTGTTGCAGCGAGAAAAGTTCGATCCGAAGCGGCTGACCCTCGAAATCACCGAGAGTGTGTTGATGTCGAACCCTGAGATGTCGCGCCGGGCGATGGACACATTGCGCAAGCTCGGGGTCAAGTTTGCGCTTGATGATTTTGGCTGTGGCTACGCGTCGATCGGAGCGCTCCGACAGTTCGGCTTCGAGCGCATGAAGATCGACAGATCATTGGTTTGGGCCTCTGACGATGAGGGCCAGGGCAGCGGCGTGCTGGAGGCAACGATCGCGCTTGCCGTCGCGCTTGAGATCCCGGTGACCGCCGAAGGCGTGGAAACCTCGCGGCAGGCACAACTGCTCCGCTCTGCCGGATGTCAGCAGCTTCAGGGCTTCCTGATCGGAAAACCAATGTCCTCCGCTGAATTGGAGATGATGATGAAAGCTCCGGAAGCCGTCGCTTGATGGTCGAAGGCTAACAATGTCGATGACAACTCCTGTGGTCTCGCTGTTGGCAACGACATGGCACGACGCTCGCGTGCCCACTGGTCCCAATCGAATGGGCGATCCCGAAAGGGGGGCATTGCTGGAAAGTCAAGCTGGATTGACGGGGAGCGTTTCCCCTACCACTTCATGACGGCCGTGCACCTTTGCGAAATGTCATCGACAGTCAAATCGAGCAGGGGGGAATCTGCTGGAGTATTTGCCAGGCTCGACCTCACGGTTGCCACTTCTTGTAGCAGGGTCTTGGCCATCTTTGAAAGCTCCTCGTGCACGATCGCAGGAGTGATGGCAACATCTCGGGCAAACTGCGTCCAGTGCGCCAGCGTTAGCTTTGTCGGATCACGTTCTTTGCCCACCAACATCGCCAATCGAGGGCGCTGCTCCTTGTAGTGAGACCGAAAGGCTGCGGCATTGTTGACGTCATACAGCTTGCTGAGATGTATTCCATCGCCTTTGTATACAAAGGAGTAGTTTTTCGCATGTGCATCGGGATTTCCGATGAGAAACTGGAAAATGGCTCGTCTGAGCAACTCTGTTCGTGATGTTGCTGGATCAACTGTTCTGTTCAACAGGGCAAAACACTCCACCCAACCTGGTCCGCCGTCCTTCTCGTATTTCTCGCGGGGGAAACGACGCATGGCCTGGCAGAAGTCTTCTTGGTGAAGTCGGCGGATATAGCGATGTCCGTCGCGGTCCCCGACAGCACGGTCATATCGTGCAATAAGCAGGAACGGGACTCCATCTGCCATCTTCACATAGGATCGAACTGTGTCGAGGCCCAGCACGCGGGCGGCTTCAAGGCAGAAATGCTCGACCTTGAGCGAGTCCCGAAGGCCTTCAATATCGATCTTGACGATGTGGGTGGTTGGTGTCCTCCCTTTGGGAACCGCCAATGACGTCCCAACTTGCAGCACTGCCGCTTTGTGGTGCATTCCTGCCAACGACAGCCGCAGTTCCCCGTCGGCGTCGACAAAGAGTGGGCGTCCTGGCAGGTCCTTTATGTAGTCCGCCAGTTCCCTTTCTGACATGAGATGGAATTGGGGTGGGATCCGATCTTCTGGAATCTCTGACGCGACTTGGGGAAGGATCGTGATCGCGCCAGGGCAATCGGCTCCCAATTCGTATAAGAGCGCGAAATCGTCGCTGGCATCGACGTGAAGATGTCGAGCAAGCTGTTCTCGGACCTTATTGTTGTCGGGCAGGAGGCCGTCGAAAAAAGGCCCTGCATCTTCATGATAGTATCTTGCTTCGCGAAACGGCAGGCTTAGTGAAAGTGGATGATGCCTAGCATCGCGTTCGTTTCGCTCCAGCCATTCCGTTGAGTAAATGAATGATAGGCGACCATCCCTGGCGACATCCAAAGTGCCCACATGTAAGCCATAGAGTCGAACGGAAGCTGGCATCAGAGACTTGGCTCCTCCTCAAAAACGTGGCTGGCAGGCTCCACCGTTACGGTCGCTTCAAGACGAATGCCCAGCACGGTTATTATGTTCAACGCCATGTCGACGGGTGGATTGGCCTTGCCCCGCTCGAAATCCGACAGCCATTTTTGAGTATAACCAACGAGGCCGGCGGCGCGAGCCTGGGTCAAGCCACGTCGCTTGCGCTCGTTTCTAATCAACTTACGGAGATCGTCGACGGTTAAGATGATCATTTTAGCATCGCTCGGTGATATTCGCAGGTTGTGTGAAACTTATTACCGATGGGTTATAAAGACAAGATGGCGTGATATTTATAACCGTTCGGTGCTTTTTTGCGATTGCATCTGGGCTGAGGCGATGTGCAGAGGTCGCGGCCATCATAGGGCGAGCCTAGACTTGGCACCATCAGCTGAGTTTCGCGTTGCACCGAACAAAAAACGGCGGCCCGTCTCTCAAACATGCCTTTGAAGCTCTCTGACGGCTCCTGCATCGATCGGTCGAAGCACTTCGGAGAGAAAACACCCACGGCAGGAGTTGGTGCCGTCGGATAATCTCTGGTGATGATGGTTTTAAGGGAACTTGCGTCCAGTCATCATTGCGACAAGCTGGTGCCTGTTGCGAATGCCGCTTTGGTAAAGGTTGATAATGACCTTGGCACTGTGTTCAGCCTCAGGTGACACATCCGCTTGTCCGCGAATATCACAGACTTCCGTCAGTACGCGCTGCAGCAGAGCCAGGTCCACAGGACTTAAGGGAGCATCCAGCTTGCGGGCAGTTTCATCCATCATTGATCAGCATTACTCTGGGGCTATCTTGCGCCAGGTTTATAAGCAGATCCGCATCTGTTGTCATTCCCCATCTTGACGCTTCCCAACCGGCGCATCGCCCTTCCACTTGTGACCACGTCCTGTGCTGCCAGCTTGGATGTCAGCCGGCAGCCGGGAAAAATTGTAAGCGTCGGTATTAAGCAAGCGCGGATCGCGCCGCCTTGTTCGCCCAGTAAAAGCGTCTGTCTCTAGGGCACGGTCGCCTCGCGCGGTCGCCCATTAAGATCAATCGCCACTTTTCTCCTTTGTAGGCAGGAGCGCCTCTTCGACCTTGAAATTGGTCATGATGCGCAACGTCGCAAATGTCACGATCGATAGAACAATCGCCGTATCATAGGCTCCAAGCCCGACAGCCGTGCCGATCGCGCCCGTGGCCCATAGGCTTGCGGCCGTTGCAGTGCCCTTGGTTCCGGCTTTGCCCACCAGGATCGCGCCGCCGCCAATGAAGCCGACTCCGTTGATCAACCCTTCCACGATGCGTGCTGTGGCTTCTGCATTGCCCTGGGTGATCCCCTCTGTTGCCTGGATGAAGCCGCAAGCAGCGATCGCCACCAGTGGAAAGGTTCTCAGCCCCGCGCTGCGTTCGTGCCGTTCCCTGTCCCAGGCAATCGGCAAAGCCAGCACATAGGCAAACGCTAAGGCAGCAAGGTGGGCGAAAATGTCAAAATTGCCGGCCAGCGCTGTCAGTCAATTCATGTCAGGTCTCCGATTTCCCGGAGGCGAGACGCTGAATGTCCATCAAATGTTCCATATCGCTGAAGACAGTTTGCTCACCTGAATGGACCGGTTTCAGCTACGCTGACTGTCTGGTGACCAAGGTGAACGAACCGCCTTTGGCGAAAGGCTTTGACACTCATTGGTGGCCGTAACTCAGGACTGCAGTTTTGACGAAAGTCAGGCGATTACAGTTTTTCATCCATATGTTTCAAGTGAAACTAATTTGCACAATGCTAATCAATTTGATTCAACTCTACGTAGCCGACTGAGCCAGCGCAAATGCCCCAATGCGTCTGACCCTGGAACGGACCATATTGTTCAAAAAGGGATTACAATGACACGGCCCAAGATCAAGACTGCACTGGCCGGCATCCTCATTCTTCTGGGTGCCGCATTCGCGCTATTTGCCACATTTGCCGTGAACCGGCTTGCGGCGCTGAACAGCGAGATGGCTATCATTGCCACCGACTCTCTACCAACTGTGGTGTCGGTGAAGGATATGGAGGTCCAGCTTGGCGAGATGCGGACCGCTTATCGCAGCCATATTTTGAGATCGGATAGCGAAGGGAAGGCTGCCGCTGCCGCATCGATCGAAAAAGCGGCGACAAAGCTGAAAGTCGATATCGACACGTTCAACTCTCTTGATCCCTCCAAGGAAGAAGCTGAACTGGTGGCGGTCATCGGCAGCTCCGTGGATCAATACATGAAGGCTGGCGAGCGCGTTCTCGCACTTTCTTCTGCCGGTGACCTCAATGGCGCAAACACCGTTCTTCGCAATGACATGGTCGCCATCGCCGATAAGGCCAAGGCCGCAATTATGCGTCTGGTTGAGATTAGCGATGCGGAGGCAGTGGAAGCCTATGCCGAAGCCAATGCTGCCTATGCAGCGACGATCGCGATCACCTATGTTGCGATCGGTGCCATTGCCTTGCTGATTGCAGGCTCGATATGGCTTGCGATCAAGGGCATTGCTCAACCGATCCAGAGCATTACCGTTTCGATGAACGGCCTTGCTGCCGGAGACGCGGATACCGCCGTTCCATTTGCTGGCCGTGCTGACGAAATCGGCGACATGGCCGCAGCCGTTGAGATCTTCCGCAGGAATGCCCTGGAAAATCGCAGGCTCGAACAGGAAACTGCTGCGCATCGCAGCCAGACAGAAGAGCAACGCCGCCTGACGGCTGAGCAGGAGCGGATCCGAGCCGAGGCGATGGCTAAAGCCACGACGGGGCTTGCCGACGGTCTCAAGCAACTGGCCGCCGGCAATCTGACATACCAGTTGCAGCACTCTTTCGCAGAGGAATTCGAAAGCCTGCGCAAGGACTTCAATCTGGCTGTCGACCAGTTGCGCCAGACCCTGACCGCCGTGTCCCAATCGACGAGTTCGATCGATGGCGGATCGCGCGAAGTCAGCCAGAGTGCCGAGGATCTGTCGAAACGCACCGAGCAGCAGGCAGCATCTCTGGAGGAGACAGCTGCTGCCCTCGACCAGATCACGACCAATGTTGCAAGCTCGTCCAAGCGGGCTGAAGAAGCGCGCACGATTGCAGCCCAGGCGAATGTCAGCGCCCGGCAGTCTGGCTCGGTTGTCGCAAACGCAGTCGACGCCATGGGGCGGATCGAGCAGTCCTCCAGCCAGATTTCCAATATCATTGGCGTCATCGACGAAATCGCCTTCCAGACCAACCTGCTGGCCCTCAATGCCGGTGTTGAGGCAGCGCGCGCTGGTGAGGCGGGCAAGGGTTTCGCGGTCGTCGCCCAGGAGGTCCGAGAGCTTGCCCAGCGTTCGGCCCAGGCGGCAAAGGAAATCAAGGAGCTGATCCGCAATTCCACCATTGAGGTCGACAAGGGTGTCAAGCTTGTCAGTGACACCGGCGAGGCGCTGAAGACAATCGAGAATTATGTCATCACGATCAACGAGCACATGGATGCGATCGCGACATCGGCGCGTGAGCAATCCGTCGGACTGTCTGAGGTGAACACCGCCGTCAATCAGATGGATCAGGTAACGCAGCAGAATGCTGCCATGGTCGAAGAGGCAAATGCTGCTGGAGCAACGCTTGCCAAGGAGGCGGGCCGGCTGCGTGAACTGGTCAGCCAGTTCCAGTTGGGCGGCAGTGCTCTTCAGGGAACTGCACGAGCATCCGGATCTCCGGTGGCGGTTGCCGTCAGCCACCAGCCGGTCGCTTCACCGGCACGCCGTATGGTGGGTGCAGTCTCCAGGGCCTTTGGGTCGACCGCAGCGAAGACGGACAGCTGGGAAGAGTTCTGACGGCGATTGTCGGTCAGTCAAGACCGGCGATAGGCGCTGCCTAACAGCGCCTTTCGCCTTAAGCATCCCAGAATCTTCGTCGTGACGAAGTGGGGTTCGCAGAAGCTTCACGGTTCCCGTCATCTATCGAGGCAGGGGGTCGGCCGTGAAGCCTGTGTCATCTCGTTGCGAACTGTAGGGGTCGGGTCGGAATGTCCGAGATTTTTGTCGGGTGGACAAGTGTCCCGACTAACGAGAAATTAGACAATTCTCATCTTAAAGGCGCAGTTGGATCAATGCTCGGCGACGCGAAAGCATGGGTCTCGTGACGGCGCACATCTTTCTCCGGTTACCCCCACCACTGTCTGGTCACGAAGAGGACATGCATGGTCGCTCAAAATCTGCTGGTCGCATTCCTCGCCCAACTGGGCGTGATCAGCCTGACGCTCACACTGTCCTCCCTGATCCAGGATCGCTGTCGCGGTCAATTGAGCCTTCTTAACAGGGCCGCCAGCGGTATCCTGTTTGGAGGTGCCGCCTTTTTGTTGATGAACATGCCGGGCGAGTTCGTCGACGGCTTTCGATTTGACTTGCGCATTGTCCCGCTGGCAGTCGCCGGCTTGATTGCCGGCCCTATCGGTGCAGCAGTTGCCGCACTGACCGCTTCTGCCGCCCGTCTATGGATAGGCGGTGCTGGTGCAGGCCTTGGTCTAATCGGGATCGGCTTGGCGTTCGGCGTGGCCGTCTTTGGGCATTATCGGGTCAAGCACATCTCAAACAGGGCGTCGGATGTCCTGGTGTTCAGCCTCTTGAACGCGGGGGTCGCCCTTCTCGTCCTCTTCATTTTGCCAGCCAATGTTCGCGCGCATCTCGAGGCAGAAAATATCCATCTCACTCTGCTCATCTTGAATTTCCTGGCGACGCTGATTGCCGCCATTTTCATCCGCATCGATCAGATGCGCCGAGAAAACGCGCAGTTGAATGAGCTGCACAAACAGATCGTGAGCGCCTTGCCAGATGCACTCAACGTCAAGGATCTTGACGGGCATTTCTTGAGCGCCAATGAGGCGACTGCACGTCTCATGGGAGGTCAAGACAGCGCCAGCCTGGTTGGCAAGACCGATTTCGATTTCTACAAGCAAGAAGAGGCTTCCGCTTTCTGGAAACAGGAGCAGGAATTTATCGCGAACCCTAAGCCGGTGATACTGGAGCAGCAGTTCGAGCGCGATGGCCAGACTGTCTGGCTCAGCACGGTGAAGGCGCCTTTTCTCGATGAGGCAGGCCAGATTAAGGCGATCGTCAGCCATACGACGGACATCACGTCGCGCAAACTGCTGCAGGCAGAACTGAGCGCCACGCAGATGCTTCTGGAGACGGCGATGGCCGAGATGGCCGATGGCTTGGCTTTGTTCGATCGCGACGGACGGCTTTTGATGTGGAACCGCCGATATCTCGAGTTCTTTCCCTATGTGGACCCCAAGACCTGTGAGGGCCGCACTCTCGCCGAACTGCTGACAGCCGGTGTCATGCGCGGCGACATCCAGATACCGCCAGATGTCTCGCCAATGGCATGGGTCGATGAAGAAGTCGAGCGCAGTCAAACGGCGAAACAATCGGACCTGAAACTGAGCGATGAGCGCTGGGTGTCGAAATCAACCCGGGCCTTGGAAAATGGCGGTTGGGTCACCCTTTACGCTGACATCAGCGAGAAAAAGGCAGCCGTCCTGCAACTCGAGCGGCTTGCCAGCCGCGACGGGCTGACCGAACTTGCGAACCGTCGCATCTTTGATCGTCAGCTCGAAAAGGCGTTCGAGGCCTCGCGCATCAGCGGCATTCCCCTCTCTTTGCTGATGTTCGACGTCGACTATTTCAAGTCGTTCAATGACACTTACGGCCATCCAGCAGGCGATGACGTTTTGCGACAAGTTGCGCGTCTGCTGCAGTCGGGCTGTCGCAGCGATCTGGACCTCGTCGCCCGATACGGTGGCGAGGAATTCGCGATCATCTTGTCAGATTGTTCAGATGATATAGCGCACGATATCGCGGTGCGACTGGTTGATGCTGTTCGAAAGCTGGAGATCGAGCATGTGACGAGCCCCAAGGGGCGCGTGACCATATCGGTCGGATTGGCATTGATCACCGACGACATGCCGGATTGTCTGCGGCTTCTCAAGAATTGCGACGAGGCGTTGTATGCGGCGAAAGCCGCGGGACGGGACAAGGTTCGAGCAGCTCCAAGCCGATCGATCGCAGTTGCCCGCCACCATCGCTAGGAAAACTTCGCTTCCACGGCAGGCCGGCGCCTCATTGCGATCATTGTCAGTTGTCGGCGCTCGCTGCCCTCCATCTCGGATGACCTCTCACCGAGGCTTGTCGCTGGCACATGACGAAGCGAGTTTGAAATTATCCGTCGACAGCGGCCCTGGCCGAAAACTAGTCATATGAAGCGACACGCCCATGCGTTGCTCATCAAGCTATCGGCCCGCCTTGTCTTGCGGGAGGGCGACAATCCTTTCAAAGAAATCGAGCGGTTCTTCGCCCGTTGCAACAGCGGCAGGAAACAGGAGCCGAGTGTCTTCCAACACCGCCCCTTGTGTTTTGCAAAGTGACGCCCAGAATTTGACGGACGCCTTGTTCCGGAGGGTCAGAGCGAGTGCTTTTGGACCAGCGTCAAGCTTCACGATCCCCAACTGGCCTCCCAGAAGCTGCAGCCGGGTCGTCCTGATCAGCAGTTCAACCGCCGGCGGCGCCTCGCCAAACCGGTCGCTGAATTCTTCTTCCAGCTCGTCCAACTGTTCTGCTGAGTTCGCCCGCAACAGTTTCGCATAGAGGTTTAACCGTAGGGCCGGATCAGATACATAGTCCGCCGGGATTGTGCCAGAGCCCCCAAGGTTCAGGAGGCTACGCTCTTGGATCTTACGGCCTGATTTGCCAAGCTTTGCGACTGCCTCTGCCAGAAGCGTCTGATAAAGACCAATACCGATCGCCTTGATATGCCCAGCCTGGTCCTCGCCGGCAAGGTCGCCTCCGCCGCGCAGATCCAGATCGCGCGTACTGATTGCAAGGCCCGAGCCCAGCCGGTCGTTCTCGACCAGCGTTGACAGGCGCGACTGCGTCTCCTCGGACAACTCCGGCTTTTCGTCGATCAGGAAGGTTGCCGTACCTTGCACGCCTGAACGCCCCACGCGTCCACGCAACTGGTGAAGCTGCGCCAGTCCGAACAGATCGGCGCGCCAGACGAATAGGGTATTGGCCCTGGGTACGTCGAGCCCGTTTTCTATGATGTTGGTGGCGAGCAGGATATCGCCATCGCCTGCAGCGAAGGAGACAACGGCCTCATCAATGGCCGCTGCCGGCATCTTTCCGTGGGCGATCCTTATCGAAAGCTCCGGAACGATCTTGCGCAGCTTCGCCTCGACCTCCTTGATGTCTTCGATACGCGGCACCACGACAAAGCTTTGCCCGTTACGCCGATACTCGCGCATAAACCCGATGCGCATCGAGGCGTTATCGCACTTTGAAAGTGCAGTCCGAACAGGTAGGCGTCTACGGGGGGGCGTGGTGAGCAAGCTCACCTCCTGTATCCCGACCATTGCCGATTGCAGCGTCCGTGGGATCGGGGTGGCCGACATGGCAAGCACATGCAACGACGGCGCCAACTTATGCATCGCGTGCTTTTGTCTCAATCCAAAACGATGTTCTTCGTCGACAATCAGAAGGCCAAGGCGAGCGAAACGCACGTCCTTGGCCAGGATCGCCTGTGTCGCGACGATGACACCAAGACTGCCCTCGGCAAGCGCGGCCTTCACCTGCTTCGCCTCGCTCGCCTTGACGAGCCGGGATAGCATCCCGACAGAAATGCCCGTTCCTGCAAAGCGATGTTCGAAGGTGGAGAAGTGCTGACGAGCGAGCACCGTGGTTGGCGCAATCACAACCACCTGGCCTCCAGCAAGAGCGACCGCCGCGGCCGCCCGCAAGGCGATCTCCGTCTTGCCGAACCCGACATCCCCGCAGACCAGGCGGTTCATCGGCTGTCCGGACGACAGGTCGGTAAGCACGGCATTGATCGCCTCGGTCTGGTCCGCTGTTTCCGGATGAGGAAAACGTCGTGTAAAGGCGGCATAGGCAGCCTGGGGCGGTGTAAAGGTTTTCGCCTGTGCCGCCAGCCTCTGCTTTGCAATCTTTGCCAGATGCTGTGCGCTGGACTGGATATCTTCGGCAATCTTTTCGCGCTTCTTCCGCCAGGCGTCCGTGTGCAGCCGGTCGAGCGATACGGCCTCGGGCTGCGAGCCATAACGCCACAGTTTGCCGAAATCCTCCATCGGCACAAGAAGCGATCCATCATCGCGATATCCGAGGCGGGCAGCATCGTAAGAGACGCCGTCTATGTCTATGCTCTGCAGGTCTTTCAGGACACCCACTCCGTGATCCTCGTGGACAACGACATCGCCGATCTGCAGCTGTGGCTCGGACAGGATGACCTTAGAGGTGCTCCTCTCTCGGGTTTGCTGCGCGGCGACGACGACGATCTGTTGCTCGCTGTCTGCAAAGCCATGCTCCAGCGCGGATGGTAGTTTAAGCAGGCTGCCGGCTTTTTCGGCCAGCACAGCGTCCCATGTGTCGATCGACCGGACGCTCTTGCCCGCCGCCTTTGCGAACCGTCGTGCCAATACATCAAGGGCATTGCCCGCTCCGGTGACGACAATCTTCTGTCCCTGCTTCAGGTCATTTTCGACCAGACTGGCCATGGATCTGCCTGAAGCGAAGGGCAAGAAATATGCTGGCAGGCCGCGTTCTTCTCCAAGATCCAGACCGTCGGCCTTCATCGCTCGAACATAGCGATCCCACTCTGTCGGGCTTAAATAGAGCGACTGCGTCGAACCGGTGTCTGTTTCACCATGCAAGCTGCGGGATTGCTGCGCGTCTTCGATGATGTCGAAAATGCGCTGGACGCGCGTCCCGGCGTCCGGCGCGAGATATATGACCGCATCGCCCAGGATCTCGAACACACTCGGCATGGTGTCGTAAAGTCGGTAAAGCAAGTGCTCCATGTTCAAGAAACTCGGGTGCTCGCCGTCTTCATTGGCGTCGATCATGACGGCTTCAGATGCCGGGCCGAGTGTCACATGCTCGAGAACGCTCTCCGTGCGCTGGGACACGCGATCGAAACCTCTGAGTTCCTCGACCTGACCATCGCCTGAAAGGACGATTCTTAAAGGGCCGGGCGCGCCGGCGGGGAAGATGTCGATCACCCCTTCACGCAGGACCAGCTCGCCGGGATCGTCAGCAACACCTTCTTCGATGTAGCCCGTCTGACGGACGAATTCGGAGAAGGCCGTGCGGTCAAGCGGCCTGCCCACCGTCAAGTCGAACTTGCTGTTCTCGATAATGTCTACCGGCGGGACACGTTGAAGCACGGCCTCCAGCGACGTGACCAGGAGGCTGGGTGTGTCAGCCGGACTTCTCCAGAGCCGCAAGACATCCATGCGCCGGCCCATGCAGTGCGGCGACGGCGGCAAGCGGTCGTAGGGGAGGCAGTCCCAGGGTGGCAGGACAAGAAAGGCGAGATCTGGAAAAAGGGTGCCGACGGCAGCCGCAATTTCATCGGCCTCGCTTTCGCTGAGCGCCACATAACATGTCGACCGACCCACATCCCGCAGCGCGCTCACCAATCTGGTCGCAACCAGGCCGGGGGGAAGCCTTTTGCTTTCGGGCTCTGCGGCGAGGGCCGGGGGCTGGGTTCTGTCATCAGCTTTATCGCGGTTTATGCGCACGTTCACCTGCTGCCGATCTCCGCCAGAAAAGCCTGGCATGCAGCAACGACGTCATCTCCCACATGTTCCGGTCTCGAAAAGCAACTTGGTGGGTCGGATCCCCGACACAGGCGCGACGTCACGCCCCAACAGGCATATCGATCATACTGCCGGCGAACGGACATGTTCCTATCCCCATCGACAGCCGACCAGATGGTGGCGCCCATTTGGATGTTCAGCTCCTGCTTGGACCGCTGCGGTCGTTTGACGAATACCTTCAAATGCCCGTCTCACCCGTTGCGCAGTCAAGCGCTCGTATCTCAGAGGATATGAGGTTTGGGCGGCAGCCTGAGGAACTTAAACAGGCCACTTGGGGTTGTCGAAATCGCAGCAAGGAGCAGTAGGATGACAGAAAACCCGACGCGAAAGATCTTTATTACCGGTCTGAAAAACGCCCACGCGATGGAGAACCAAGCACTCTCGATCATGAAGCCGCAGGTCAAACGCATCGAGAACTATCCTGAGATCGCAGCAAAACTCGATCAGCATATCCGAGAAACTGAGAGGCAGATTGCACGGCTCGAAGAACTACTGACCAGCTTGGGGCAGGACCATTCTTCGCTGAAGGATATGGCGCTTTCAGCTGTAGGCTCCATGGCAGCGCTTAGTCACACTGTTGCGGGCGACGAAATCTTGAAGAACAGCTTCGCCAATTTCGCTTTCGAGAATTTTGAGATCGCTGCCTACAAATCCCTGATCGCTCTGGCGGAGCTGGCAGGTTATCAGGGACTCGTCAGTAGCCTTCAGGCCAATCTCGATGAAGAGATCAGAATGGCCGAATGGCTTGAGAGCAACCTTCACGAAACCACTATGCGCTTTGCCGCTCTCAGTAAGGCGGGACAGACGGCTAAAGTCTGAGCGCGGCTCAGGCGATCGCAGGACTGGCGGTCGCCTTGAAGCGCGACGAATATGTCTTGGGGAACGCGGTCCGACCCGAAGGCCGTCAAGTCTATCTATCGGTCAGCGGGCGCAGGATCTGCGTGGTTCATGGCCGACTGGGACCTGCAGTCGAGAGGCGAGCATGGTCGCGTGTCTGATGGCGAGCGACTGAGAGCTGGCGAGAAATGCCTCTGTCATTGGCGAGATTTCTCTCACCCGCTTGATGAAACGAACCCGGTTTCGTCGCGAAGATCCGTGTCAGAAATGACAAAGCTGACTGTGCCACGAACCAGGGCATCGCGAGCGTCTCTGGCTGAAAAGGCCTCGTGTACAAGGAAGCCCGCTGATTGCAAGGTCGCCGAAGCACGCCGCGCCCAGGTTCCGCGCCCCTTGACCAGAAGAACAACTTGTCGACTAGGGCAAGACTTGGTGATGAACATGAGTAATCTCTTAGGGCCCATAATGGAACGGCCACACGGTGATGACAGCTTTTCCCAACTCACAGCCCTTTGAGCCGTTCCGACTGTGACAGAGGCGCGGTATGGGGCAGCCAGGCTGGCATTTGCTGACGAGGACATTAAGCGCCGCGGCGCGACGACGACTGTGAGGGCATGTGGACGGCGACGAACGAGAACTCGATTGTGCGGTCATCGGTGGTGGACCCGCTGGGTTAACCGCCGCGCTTTACCTGGCGAGGTACCAATTGAAGGTCACCGTGTTCGACGACGGCTTAAGTCGGGCCGCCGCTATTCCTTTCTCGCACAACGTGCCAGGATTTCCCGAAGGGATACGGGGTGTGGACATGCTATCACGCATGCGCGACCACGCTTTGCGCTATGGCGCACACATCGCGAAAACATTCGTCACCGGTGTATCGAGGATAGGGAGCAGATTTCTCGTTTCAGTACAGGGTCGCCAGATCGAAGCCCGTGCCGTGATGATGGCGACAGGCGTGACGGACCGCCGACCTAAAATGCCTGTTGCGCTGCATGACGCCGCAGTCAGCGAGGGATTGCTACGTTACTGCCCAATTTGTGACGGCTATGAGGTCAGTGACAGGAAAATTGCGATCATCGGGGCGGGATCTCATGCCTATTCCGAGGCACTCTTTCTTCGCAGTTTTACCAGGGATCTCTGGCTTGTGTCGCCGGAAGGCGATTTCGACCTGTCGAAACGTGAGATTTCGAGCCTAAAACAACTTGGCGTACAGCTGGTCGCTGGTCCCATGATCGACATCACTTTGTCTGGCAAGTCCATTCGAATAGCAGGAGCCGGGGGTGTGTTCGACTACGACGCCGCTTACCCAGCCCTTGGCTGCGACAACCGTTCCGGGCTCGCGAAGATGGTTGGCGCCGAGCTTACCTCCGATGGCTGTATCAAGGTCGACAAGCATCTGCGCTCTACCATTCCCTACCTATATGCCGCGGGCGACACGGTCGCCGGCTTGAACCAGATCAGCAGTGCTGTGGGGCAGGCCGCGATCGCAGCAACGGCGATACGCAACGATCTCAGCAAGCAGGTGCTCTTGTGCCGGTGACCGGTCTGTCTGCCGGTATGACTGCGAAAAAAGGGGAATGTCCGAGGCCGCCTCCATGATTACGGCTGAGTTTGCAAGGTCACTCCCGTGTCCGCGCGCTCAATACCGTCCTTCTGCCTTCCGCCCACCGCTGCTTCAAGCTATCGCTCCTGAAGTCGATCATCTTCAGACCTGTCTCCATGCTCGCCTCGTCCCGAAACGTATAATGACGGATTGAACTGCGAGCGGATCCGCTGTCGCTTGCAAAGCTATCCAGCTTTTGTCTGATCCTCGCCAGGGCATACCTGCTTTGTGCTGAAAACAGAATATCTTGTGCCCGGATCAGTGCGGTGTCTACCCCGTCTGGGACGGGGCCGTGCGGAATGGCAGCATCGAATGCAAAGCAGGTGACTGGATAGGCTGGCATGTCGGTGAAGAGGGGCTCAATCGGCAGATTGCATACAACACCGGGATCCACATAGTGTCTCTCGCTGAGCCGGACCGGCGGGAAGAAGACCGGAAACGCGGTGCTTGCCATCAGATGGTCCACCGTGAGCTGCTCACGAAGCGTATCAAACGATCGCAGCTCCCCAGTCTCCACATCGACCGCGGTTACAACCACCCTGATTGCGCCGGAATTCAGTCGGTCGAAATCGATAAGCGCCTGTAGTTCGCGCCGCATGGGCGCCGGGTCAAACAGACTGGCGCGCGACGGCATGCCAAACATGCTCCAGTCGATGCGCGGATGGAAAAGGCTGGGGCGGCCGCTGATCAAGGTCTGCATGCCGCCAGCAATTCTGCTTTGCTTGGCGTCTGGAAGGAGCGAGGCCTGCTCGGCGAGTGACCAAAACTGCTTTAGTTTGCTGGCTCGCTCGCCCGCCCCATTGCCGGCGATCAAAGCCGCAGTGATTGCACCGATTGATGCACCAGCAATGGCAGTGGGCTCGATGCCGTTCTCAGAAAGAGCCTCATAGGCGCCTGCATGATATGCCCCGATGGCATTGCCGCCGGAGAAACAGAGCCAGACATCATGGTTGAAATGCATTTCTTGCCCGTTCGGTCGCCGCAAAAGAGGGATGTCACTTGAACAATTCTGGGGCGTGCTGGTTCCAACTGCCCTTGAACCTTGTTACCATCCGCGGCTGACCTGACCTCTCGAATGACCGGCTACCACGCACCTCTCGTGAGCGCGTCATAGGGTTGTCCCCAATCGCCCAATAGATGAGGCAGGCTCTCTTCCGACCCTCGAATTGCATTGCTAGGCCACGCGGGGCGCATCCACCAGCCCACCGTCTGAGTTTGCCCATGCCCATATACGCGCGCTGAAATCGGCGGGAACTTGGGCTTTGCCGTGAGAGTGCTCGCGGAGTGGCAAGACGGTAGGGCATGCAGAACCACCGGGGCATCTTTATCACTTTGACCCGGCTTGGCTTTCGTATCCGCGCCAGAACCTTGGTTACCCGCTATCGAGTGCGTGCGCTGCAGGCCGAGTGTCAATCAAGTGGCGTCGGGTGGGGGATGGGGAGGGCTCCGTGATCAGAAAGCACGACATGTTCAGAGAGGAACCACATTGCCGAGCAATCGTTCGTCCATAAGAGCATTATGGCGCAGCCATGCTCGGACGACTGGCAAAGTGCACTGACGAGCAGGAAGACCACATGCGCCACCTGACGACCCCCGCCCGGGAGATCCCCCGAATTTATCAGGTCCACCCTTTGCGACTTGCTGGACCCGCAGCCTGAACCGAGGTCGCCTGGCAGCACGAAATTGAAACTCTGGAGTTAGATTTTGAGCGAAATCGTGACCGATACAAGCCCGATGGGGCCGATCATTCGAACCCCGACTGCACAGGCTCTCTTTTCTCTCGTTCGAAATCCGCTCGAAGCCGTGCCGCCGTCGATCTTCACCGAGCCACTCGTGTTTTCCAAGACTGCGGGTAGAGTGACGGTATGGATTGCCGATCCAGTCCTGGTGCAGGAAGCACTGGTCAAGAGTGCAACCGTGCTTGGGAAGGGCGATCAGGTGCGCCGCGCTCTCGGTCCTGCTCTTGGACAGGGCCTTCTGACGGCCGATGGCGCGCATTGGAAGTGGCAGCGGCAATCGGTCGCCAGCGCTTTTCGTCCGGCCTCGCTCGAAGCACTTCAGCCTGCGATGATTTTGGCAGCTGAAGATGCCCGCGACCGGCTGCTCAACCCCGTCGAAGGAACCGCTGACATTGGTCACGAGATGATGCGCACCACCTTCGACATCATCGTGGAAACGATGATGTCGGGCGGCCACGGGCTCGACGTTGGCCGGGTGGAGCAGAGCATTACCGATTATCTGGAGCCCAGCGGCTGGACGTTTGCGCTCGGCGTTATGGGAGCACCGCACTGGATGCCCTATCCTGGCCGAGGCAAGGCCATGGCTGCGGTCAGATTTTTGCGCACAAGCCTCGCCCGGGTGATCGACGAGAGACGTCGTGGTGGAAAGAAGCGCCATGACCTTGTGTCCATGCTTCTGTCAGCATCGGATCCGGAGACCGGACGGACGATGAGCGACGACGAGATGGTCGACAACCTGATGACCCTCATCACCGCGGGGCATGAAACCACGGCACTCGGTCTGGCGTGGACCTTCGACCTCCTGTCGCGCCATCCCGACATCGAGCAGAAGGTCGTGAACGAGATTGCTCAAGTGTCTGCCGGAAATCCGATCACCGCGGAGCATATGCCGCTGCTGGCCTATACAAGGCAGGTATTCTCCGAGGCCATGCGGCTTTATCCACCGGCACCCATCATCACGCGCACAGCGTTAAAGGACTTCAGGTTGGGCGCCTACTTGATCCCGGCCGGCACCGTACTCCTCGTGCCGATATACGCCGTCCATCGGCATGCTTTAATCTGGCGGGACGCCGAGCGGTTTGATCCGGACCGGTTCGCGCCAGAAGCGACCAAGGAGAGGCACCGCTTCGCTTACATGCCTTTCGGCGCCGGTCCCCGGGTCTGCATCGGAAGTGGCTTTGCCTTGATGGAGGCGGTCGCAGTGCTTGCAGTGGTCCTTCAAAAGCTCAGCCTGACCAGTGTCGCCACGCAGCCACCCGTGCCATTGATGAAGGTGACGTTGCGGCCGAGGACGAGTTTGGTGATGACGGTGCGGAGGCGGTAGCCATCGGCTGAACGAGCACGAAATTTGGGATGGTTGTAACGCGCGGCCGAGGCGATAGTCATTCCTTGGCTGGACCGCGACTGGAGCAAGGAGGAAGGAGCTTATCGGCGGCTGGTTCGCCCTCCGCCGGCGCTCGACAATCTTCGGCGGGACATTCATCTGAGCTTTGCGGAATGAGCGTCGAGCCTCACAAACTCTTGCTATTCAGAGTTCGAGTTGCCCTTGAAGCCGTATCACATGTCGATGGAAGAACCTCGCTGCTGATCTCACGCGGGCTTCGATAATCCCAAAAGCCTCTGTGCATTTTTGTTGATGTCCCTGGTGCCTTTCGCGCACACCGCTGGCACGGTGCATGCAGGCCGCCTGGAGGTCGATCGAGACCTCTCCCCTCAGCGCGTTGTGATACGCCGCGATCTGCCCGTCGGTGACCGTCGGAGATACTCGGTTCACGAGCGAATGCGCGCCGGTGATGGGCCGATAATCAAGGTGAGTGATGAGGCTGTGCTCTCGGCGGATGGCGCAAAGAGCGAGCGAAGCGGAAGCCAAGTGGGGCCTCCGCCTCGATCGTCCGCTGCCGGACGCCATCCAACGCCGGGGTCTCGACCATCCGGTCACTTCTCGATCAGGTTTCCAAGACTGCTTGCCGGACCTGTGATAGCCGCACGCGCCGAAGACCAGGCACTGGTGTCATGACCGAGTGCTGTGCTCAACCATGCCAGTGTCATGCGCTTCGTTGCTTCCAGCGCATCCGGTGCTTCGACCTCGGTCTCCTTGGCATCGAGACCGGCAATGCCCCCAAGCCCGTGTCCGACGCCGTCAAGCGTGAGCAAGGCATGCGCGCCCACCCCGTCGTGATAGGCATCCGCATGCCACTCGGGGCCACGCCGGGTGAACCGGGGATTGTCGTCCGCCCCGCAAACGACCAGCGTCGGCGTCTTGAGGTGAGAGAAGTCGACGTCAAAGAACGGAAAGCGTTCAGCGTTTTCCTCAGTCAGATCTTTTCCACCCCTTCCGGGCGTCGTGAGAAGGATCCCGGCCTTGATGCGCGGATCGCCAAACGCCTCTCCATGAAGTTGCGCACCGAGAAGCAGGCTGACGGTATGGCCGCCGAGAGAATGTCCCACCGCAGCGATGCGGTCTTGGTCGAGGCGACCAGCGACTGCCGGCGCACGCTCCTCGATATCGGATAGGCGGTCGATGATTGTCCGTATCTCCGCCACACGCTCGCGCCAGAAGAAGGGCGCTCCTTCGGCGTCTGAAGGAAGCCCGCCGACGCGGGAACTGGCATGCGTTGGCTGAATGACAGCAAAGCCGCGTTCCGCCCAGAACTGCGCCATGTGCGCGTAGCCGTCCTTCGAGGCGATGTAGAAGGATGGCCCGTAGCCATGCGACAGTATGACGATGGGGAGACGATGGCCGGCTGCGGGTGCAGTCAGGCGCAGTTCCAGCGGCTGCCGCCCAATCATGTCGAGAAGAATTGGCGAGTAGGCGATTGTGAGTGCGGCGCCGGGCGTCGGAATAGTGCGTGCGATATCGATTAGATTGTTCGTGGTCATCTCTAGGGCTCCTTGTACACCCCCAAGATGGACGAACGCATCTGGATTTCCTATATGTGAACATCCGCATCCATTTAGTGAAAGTCCAGATATGTCTGATCCGCTGGCAGAAATCGTCTCGCTGCTCAAGCCCATGCCGTCCATCGCCAAACTGGTCACGGCCGGTGGGGCATGGTGGGTGGAGCGCCGGGAGCTTGGCAGTCCATTCTATTGTGCAATTGTCGAAGGACAGTGCCTGCTCACAATCGCTGGCAGATCGCCAATTGTCCTTAATGCCGGGGATTTCATCCTCGTCCCACAAATCCATGCATTCACCATGAGCAGCGTTCGAGAGCCTCCGCCGGGTACGTTACCGCAACGGCTGGAGATCGATCCTGGCGTGTTCCGCCTCGGCAATCCTGACGCACCGTCTGAAGTCACGGCCATGGTGGGCCATTGTTCATTCCTGGCGAACGACACGCAGCTGCTCAGCTCGCTGCTGCCGGATATCATTCATGCCCGAGGCGAGCAGCGGCTTATGGATCTCGTCAGAATGATCCACACCGAGATGGTCGGCGGCCTTGCGGCGCGGGACATGATACTTGCCCGGTTGCTGGAAGTTCTCTTCATCGATGCGCTGCGGTGTGCCGGAGGGGCAAAATCATCTCCTGGCCTACTGCGTGGCCTGTCTGACAGTCGCCTGGCGCCGGCGCTGCGCCGGATTCATCAAGACCCGAGCGCCGGTGTATCCATCGAGACATTGGCAGAGACTTCGGCCATGTCCCGGTCGGCATTTTTTGAACGTTTCCGACGGGAGGTAGGCGTTGCGCCAAAGGAATATTTGACGGGCTGGCGCATGGCAATTGCCAAGGACCTGTTGGTACGGCAGGAGATGCCGCTCATCGAGATCGCAACACGGATCGGTTACGGCTCGGCCAGCGCCTTCCACGTGGCGTTCACGCGGCATGTTGGCGTCACGCCAGGCGTGTTCGCCCGAGCAGCCTGACTCGGCCGATCTTTTTCGCAGCTCGGTTTATTACTGCGTCTGGTCGAAAAGGTAAGGGAAGCGTTCCGCTCTGTAGCGTCCGCTCGTGGGACTTTAACTCCCCTGAGAAGCTCCTTGTCGCTCAGCCATGGAATGTCGATCCCGATCAGTCGCGGCAGACGCGGTGGGGCAGAACATCCGTCACTGGGAAACATGCATTGACGGACCAGCTACCGGGAGAGCCGGTTCTCGTCATCGATGACTGTGAGAGTTGAGGGCGCGTCGTCGCCCCACTGCCAAAGGACGAGGTTAAGATCGTCGTCTGATGCGCCGCGTGCAAAACTTCTTACAATCAGTCCCTGGTGGCCATCGGCGATCAAACGCCTTGCAAACGCCTGCGTTTTCGCCTCGCCATTCGATTTCATCTGGTCACGCCAGGTGGGGTCCGCCAGGGCCGTGCTATCCATTCCGTAGGCCGCGAGGGTGGCATCATCCCGACTGTCAAAAACGCGCTCGATGTCCGCCCTGTAGGCGACCAAGGTCGTCGGTTGCAGGCTCCCGACCTGATTGGCCTCTCGGATCGCTGTCACGATCGAAAGCGACGTGTATAACGCGGGGATCCCCTGATTGTTGAACCGCCCACCATAAAGCGCCGCCCCGCGCCCCGATCGCGGTTCGCGGGCGTAAAGGGGGTTAAGTGCTCTGTATATTTCTCCCTTGAAGAACATCGAGGCGCCGATCAGGCGTGAATGCCGGCGTCGACTGCGTCGATGTATTCGAGCACCTCGTTTGCACGTCCATCTCGGACAAGCTGCATCGCTGTCAGGCCTGAAAACCCCGGCAAAGGCTCTGACCGGTACCAAGCATAAGCTATCAATGCGGAACCGAAACGGGGCTCAACCTTGTTGATGATTTCCGTCACTTCGCGCAAACGGCGCTGGGTCTTGTCTGAACGGATCCGGTCCTTGCGCTGGACCGCATCCTTGCCAAGCCCTGCGGTTCGAGCGATGTCCTCACTGGTCGTCAGTAAGATCTCCGCAATCTTGCGTGGGGAAAACAGTCCCTGATCGGCATATCGGGCAAGACTCATGACACGTCCACTTTCTGTGTGCCTGTAATTTTGACGTAATATAGCGTCTAAATTGTCGTCATTCAACAGGGTTAAGCGTGTGGCGTCTGCAGCTGCTTCACCGATGTCAGCGCTGACGAACCACCCCCCAAATCTCACAGGGTGACAAGTTGCGGACGCTGCACATATTGACGTCGCATGGAGAATACGATGCGCAAAGACCAGATTGCTCATTCATCGATGAGATCCTGCAAACGGGCGCTACTCTATGCTGTGGGCAATGACCACTATTTCTTCGGTGATCTGGATGTCCCGGATGACCGAGCCGAAGAGATCAACGCGCGTGTCGAGAGCATCTGTGAGCGGTATGGCCCCAGGGACCATCTGCGCCCCGCAATTGCCCTTCACCTGAGAAGACTTGACCTTTGGATCGATGTCGACGCCGAGAGCCGGCTGACGCGCTGGACCGGCCGATCAGTGTCGCCCGGCACCGTTTCCGCGAGCGGGTAAACACGGATGGCTTGAGAAGAAACCATCCATATGGCCGCGTCAGGGATATAATTGAAGCTTTTCTGACAAAATCGGCGCCGCTGGCCTGAGTCAGTGAACCTGATAGCTGGGCCGTCCTGGATTGCGCTTGATCAACGCTTCGCTTAGCCATCCAAGGTTTCTGCCGCGAACATGCCGCCCAAGATCCTGCCAACTGGTACGCATCAGCCGCAATCCCCCTTCTGGTGGAGCGGGCATGTCAAGGGCCAAGTCTGACCCTTGCTGCCTACCGCCTCTTTCCTTGTTTGAATCGCGGTCGGACGACGACAGTACGGTGCTCGATCAATGACTGGAAGAACGCTCGGAGATGCGCTTGCCCTCTTGGTCGAAGAGATGCAGTTGTTCGATTGGGAAATTGACCCTCACACTGTCTGTTGCGCCCAAGACGCTGCGGTCGAGGGTGAAGACCTTGAATGGCAGCCCGTGCACCGACAGATGCATGATGATGCCAAAGCCGGTCGGCTCGATAAGCTCCACACTGGCTTCGATGGCGCCGTCGGGCGCAATGACCACATGCTCGGGCCGAATACCGAGTGTGACCTTTTGGTCTCCCGCGAAGGACGACCTTTCTTCGACGGCGACCTCCGTCCCGTCCGCAAAACGGATGGCGGCATGGCCGTCCTTGGTGACATAGTGGCCTTCGAGAAAGTTCATGCCGGGCGAACCGATGAAGCCGGCGACGAAGAGATTGGCCGGGCGATCGTAAAGCTCGAGTGGTGCACCGACCTGCTGTACCACACCGCCATGCATGGCAACGATACGGTCGGCAAGCGTCATGGCCTCGATCTGGTCATGGGTGACATAGATCGATGTGGCTCCAAGCTCCTTGTGCAGCTTCTTGATTTCGGCACGCATCTGTTCGCGCAAGCGCGCATCGAGATTGGAAAGCGGCTCGTCGAACAGAAATGCCTTGGGCTGGCGAACGATTGCACGCCCCATTGCCACGCGCTGACGCTGGCCACCGGACAAGGCCTTAGGCCGCCGCTCGAGCAGGGTATTGAGGCCAAGCTTTGAAGAGGCGCCGGCGACGATCTCGGTGATCCGCTCCTTGGCGGTCTTTCTCAGCCGCAGGCTATAGCTCATATTGTCGGCCACCGACATGTGCGGGTAAAGCGCATAGGATTGGAAGACCATCGCAATGTCGCGATCCTTGGGCGGCAGATCATTGACCCGCCGACCCTCGATTGCGACCTCGCCGGAGGTGATCTGTTCTAAGCCTGCAATCATCCGCAAAAGCGTGGACTTGCCGCAGCCCGAGGGGCCGACAAGCACAATGAACTCGCCGTCTTGAATGGTGAGGTCTACCCCATGCAGAACAGGAAAATGGCCGTAGCTTTTGGTCACTGCGCGGACATCGATGGAAGCCATGGTTTTACAGTCCTTTCAGCCTTTGACCGCGCCAGCCGTCAGGCCTTGCACGAGATAGCGCTGGATGAGCAGGAAGAAGAGGCAGGCGGGGATGAGAGCGAGAACACCGGCTGCCATCATCTGCCCGAAATTGACCGAGAACTTCGACACGAAGGATAGAAGTCCGACGGGGAAGGTGGCCGCGTCATTGCCCGAGATCAGCATCAGCGCAAAGAGAAGCTCCGACCATGCGGCGGTGAAGACGAAGCCGAGCGTTGCCGCGATGCCTGGAAGCGTCAGTGGCAGAATGATCTGGCGAAAGGCGACAAACTGGGTTGCACCATCGATCATCGCCGCCTCTTCCAGGTCCTTGGGAATGCCGTCGAAGAAGGACTGCATCAAAAAGGTGGCAAAGGGCACGTTGAAGGCCGAATAGACAATGACAAGGCCCGTCAGACTGTTGGTCAGCCCGAGCGGAGACAGCATCTTGAAGATCGGGGCGACCAGCATGACCAGCGGAAACATCTGGGTCAGGAGCATCAGGCCGACGATCCAGTATTTTGCCTTGAAGCTGAAGCGTGACAGCGCGTAACCCGACAAGGATGCAATGATCGTGACGACGAGGGCGGTCGAGCCGGCAACGATCAGGCTGTTCTTGAAGAAGGTGGGAAAGGCACTGTGGGCAATCACGAAGCGGAAATGCTCGAACGTCGTGGCTGAGGGCCACATCCTCACACCCTCGCTGTAGAGAAGGTTGTTCGGCGTGACCGCCACCTTCAAGAGCCAGTAGAGCGGGAAGAGGGCAACGACGATATAGGCGAGGATGGCAAGCCGATGGGCGACAGTCAGAGCGATGCGGGACGACCTCATGGGGCTCAGTCCTTGTTCAAAAGCGTCTGCCGGAGCAGCACAATCAGCATGGAATAGGCCATCAGCAGCACCAGGAGCACGAGAGCGATTGCCGAGGCATAGCCGAAGTCGAGACGCCTGAAGGCCTGGGTGAAGATGTAGGAGGCAACGATCTGGGTCCGGTCGGCAGGCCCCCCATTGGTCATGACGATGATCAGATCGGCAAAGTTCGAGATCCATACGGTGCGCAGCAGGATCGTGATGGCCATGGTCGGGGCGAGAAAGGGCAGGGTAATCGACCAGAAGCGCTGGAACGGACCGGCGCCATCGATCGCGGCTGCCTCATAGAGATCGCGCGGAATGGCCTGAAGGGCTGCAAGCAGTGTGATGGCAAAGAAGGGAATGCCCCACCAGACATTGGCGATGATCGGCCCCCACATGGCCAAGGACGGATCCGAGAGGATGTTATTGGGTTCGCTCAAGACGCCCATGGAAAAGAGCCAGTGGGGAAGTGGGCCGATAACCGGATTGAAGAGCCAGGCCCAGTTGAGGCCGGCGAGAAAGCTTGGCACCGCCCAAGGCAGGAAGACCAGCGCCTGGGCAAGGCCGCGACCATAGAAGGGCTTGTCCAGCAAAAGAGCGAGGATCAGCCCCAAGGTAAACTGCAAGACGACAGAGGCACCCGTCCACCAGAGTGTGTTCTTCAGCGCCCGGTAGAAGTCGGCGTCCTGGCTCAGCACTTTGAAATGATCAAGACCGATGAAGCCGCCAGAAAACGGATTGAGAAGCTGAATATCGCGAAACGCATAGGAAATGCCGAGCGTCAAAGGCACCAGCATCACCGCAACGATCAGGATCAATGCCGGCGCGCTGTAGAGATAAGGTTCCGACGCATCGGCCATGCGCTTGAGAAGCGTTCGCCGATCGCCCCGCTCAAGGGTCGCCGTCATTGTTCAGGCCTTCATCTGCTTGGACGTGTCAGTGCAAGTGACTGTCTCAGTGTCTGTTTTAGGAACCGGGCAAAGCAGGTCTCGCTCTGCCCGGTCTTTGACGCCTTACTGTTTCGCCAGGTGCTTCTGCTGCGCCTTGGTCAGGTAATCGGCCCACTGGTCGGCGAGCTCCTGAGGCGTGATATCGCCAAGCAGCGCTTGCTGCGAAGTCTTGATGACGAGCGAATCCTTGAAGAAGGCAAATTCTTCCAGATGCGTCGGCATCACCGTCGGCACCGCATTCTTGTCAGCCAGTTCTTCGAACCAGCCCTTGAACTGTGGGCTTGCATAAAAGGGATCGCTTTCGGCCGATTTGAGTGCCGGCAGGGCGCCGGTTCGCTTGTTCCACTCGATATTGCCTTGTTTGCCCTGAAGGGTGGCAATCAGCTTCCAGGACAGATCCTTGTTCTCGCTTGCCGCCATCATCGACCAGCCGGCATAACCAATGGTCGGGAAGGTCTTGCCGTCGGGCCCCTTCGGCATGGTCATGACGCCGTAATCGTCATCGCCCATATGTTCGGCAATCGCAATCAGGGCATCGGGATCCTGGTCGAGGAAGGCGCAGGTGCCGCTGTAGAAGCCGGCGACGATCTCGTTGAAGCCCCAGTTGACGGAATCCTTTGGCGCGTAGCCTTCCTTGTAAAGATCGATCAGCCAGGTGAGACCCTTGACCCAGCCTTCGGAATTGAAGGTGGAGGTGCCGTCCTCGGTGAAGAATTCATTCGATCCGGCCATCGACGCACCGAACATCACCCAGCCGTTCAGGCCACCGGGTCCACCACGCAGGCAATAGCCATACTTGCCGGGAAGAGCCGAGACCTTCTTGGAGGCTTCGGCAAATTCGTCCATCGTCTTTGGCAGTTCTGTGACCCCCGCCTCTTCCAGGAGCTTCTTGTTGTAGAACATCGCTCTCAGATAAAAGCCGTAAGGCAGCATATAGGCGGTGTCCTTGACGTCACGGCCAAGCTCAAGCGCGCGATCGGACAGATCTGCCGTCTGATCCCAATCCTTCAGATAGGGCTCGAGGCTCTCGACAATGCCGTTATTGGCATAAAGCGACAGCCAGGTGTCGGGCATTTCCATGACGTCAGGGATCTCGCCGGCCGAGACCATGGTCGCGAATTTCTGGAAGGCCTCGCCCCAGGGAAGCGAGATGATCTCGACCTTGGTGCCGGGGTTTTCCGCCTCGAAGGTCGAGACGATCGATTTTAATGTTTCGGTGCGCTCAGGGCTGGTGATCACTTCGACCAGCTTCAAGGTGGTGTCGGCAAGTGCCGTTCCCGCCATCAGGCTGCTGATCAGGGCTGCTGTCAAAACTGCTTTCATGTTGAAGTTCCTCCTCTGTTTCTTGGTTGGGTTAGGACAGGGCTTATGTTTCCTGGGCGGCAGAAAATGCCCCCTCCAGGTCCCTCCACAAGGCCTCGGTTCCCTCGAGGCCGACATGAAGGCGCACGGACCGCGGGTTCATGCCAAAGGCATGTGCGGAATTCGGTTGGGCCTTTTGCTGCAACACGACCTCGCCGGGCACGACCAGGCTTTCGTGACCGCCCCAGCTCACGCCGAGCTTGAAGAGCTGCAGGTGATCGCAGAAACGCCTGATGTCGACGCCTTGGCGAAGCACGAAGGAGAAGAGACCCGAGGTGCCGGTGAGGCCAGGCGGCAGTTGATTGGCAAGGCCCGGATGATTGACCTCTTCGACGATGTCGAGAAATTTCAGCCGTCGTGCGATCTCGATTGCAGAGGCTTCATGGGCCTTCATTCGGATCGGCAAGGTTCGCAATCCCCGGATCAGCAGCCAGGCATCAAAGGGCGACATCTTGCCGCCGAGATAGGGCAGGGTCTCGGTGCGGATTCGGTCGATCAGTGTCTTTGAGCCGGTGACGACACCGGCCACCACGTCGCTATGACCACCCAGATACTTCGAGGCGGAATGCAAGACGATGTCGACACCGAGCTCAAGCGGGCGCTGGAAGACGGGGCTTGCCCAGCTGTTGTCGATGACGCTCAGCGCACCGTGTTTCCGGCCAATGCCCGCAAGCGCTGCCACGTCATGGGTTTCCATGATCCAGCTTGTCGGGCTTTCGAGATAAAGCAGTCTGGCACCGCTCAAGGCGTGGTCGACGGCCTCGAGATCCTTGCCATCGACATAGGTGACCTCCACCTTCATCCGCTTCATCAGCGTTCCGAACAGGCGATAGGCATCGGGGTAGAGATTGCGGACAGCCACGATCCGGTCGCCTGGTTCGACGAAGGTCAGGACCGTTGTTGAGATTGCCGCCATGCCGCTGCCGAAGCCGAGTGCATCTTCACCGCCTTCCAGTTTGGCCAGCATTTCCTCGAAATGACGCACCGTCGGATTGAGGCCGCGCGAATAGACAGGTCGGTTGCGCTCGCCACGGTAAGTGGCAACCATCTCGTCATAGGTCTCGAAGGTAAAGAGCGAGGTCTGGACGATCGGCGGAACCACAGCCTCGAAGGCGTTTGTCTCGTCATGGGCGACGCAAAGCGATGCATGTTCAAACCAATCGGAGCCGATGGTCATTTGGACATTTCCTTGATGTCTTCCTCGACGATGTCGAGGATCTTGATGGTCTCGCGCCGTGCAGCCTCGGTGTCCTGGGCGACGATCGCGTTGAACAGGGTGCGGTGATAGGGAAAGGAGCGGCGCGCAAAGTCCGGGCGGTCAAACGGCGTGTCCCAGAAGCTCTCGAAGGCTTCGCGCATCTGTTCGAGCAACTGCCTGAACAGCGGATTATGGGTCGCATCATAGATGGCGAGGTGAAAGGCCAGATCTTCCTTGCCGGCGGTGCCTTTTTGAAGATGGACACGCTCCATCTCCTCAAGCGCTGCACTGATATACAAGATATCGTCCTGGGTGCGCCGGCGGGCTGCTGCCATGCAGGCTTCGCATTCGATGCCACGGCGCACCTCGAGCGTCTGCAACAGGGCGTCACGCAGACTGCCCATGTTGACCGAGAGCGGCATATGGATCGTGGCTGAGGTGATCGGCTTCACGAGATAGGTACCACTGCCCTTGCGCGTTTCCATCACGCCCAGCGCCTGAAACTGCCTGATGACCTCGCGGATTGTCGAGCGACCAACGCCCAGTGCTGCCATCAGTTCACGCTCGGCTGGCAAGCGATCACCGGCCGCAAGCTCGGCCTGTTGAATATAGGCAGCCAGCGATTCCGACACCTGGCGGCCACGGTCTGCGGGCGGGAGAGGGGTGAGAGATGAAACCACGTCAGGCCTCAAAAATTGGTCTGACATCATATCAATCAGGCGGGATCAGTCTTGTCAACCGACGAGCATACAAACGCGAGCACAGCAAGAGAGAGCACATTGTCCAAGAAAGAGGATCGAGAACTCACTCGCCGCGCGTCCTGCGAAAGGAGTGTGCTGCACTTTCATTGAGGTGCAACAGTTCTGCCGTGATGTGTCGAAAGGCGGTTAAATTCGTGCAAAGGAGGCTGAAAGCTGCGGCTCCTGCGGCTCCTGCGGCTCCTGCGGCTCCTGCGGCTCCTGCGGCTCCTGCGGCTCTTGCGGCTCCTGCGGCTCCTGCGGCTCCTGCGGCTCCTGCGGCTCCTGCGGGGCCCGATGTCAGGTGTGGCCACCCCAGGCGAGTGAGGGACTGATTGCAACTGAGCGATGTCAGAAACGTGATACGGACTGTAGGGAAAGGTTCGTCTCAAGCACCGATATTTAACGTTTGCGCGTAATATTCACCCTGAAAATCAAGGGGATAAAGAAAATCGGTTGCCGATCACACCAATCTTCCCACGATGCCAGCTTTTTTCTGAGTAGTTCTGATGGATGCCAAAGACCTGCTTTTCTATTTGCCACTGACCGTCTTTATCGGCCTTTCGGTGTTTTTTCTGCTCTTGTGGCGCCTGGGCCTGGCATCATCCTGGCATTGGTCGGTGGGCTTCTTGCAAACCGGGCTCGGCTTTGCCCTTTCCACATTTCCGGTGGAACCGCGATTTGATCAGCTGGCATCTGGGATCTTGTTCATTGGTGCCGCCTATTGTTACGGCAGCGCCTTGATGATCCATTTCGGCGTGGACCGAGCTGCTCTGGTGAGACGCTGCCTGGCACTCTCCTTCCTTGCCCCTCACATCTATTTTATCTTCATCGATCCCAATCTCCGGCTTGTCCTTTTCGTGATCGAGATGGTCTTTTCGAGCCTGCTGGCAATCGCGGTCTTCAAGGTGGTCGGCCGTAGCAAGAATACAGCCGATCGTTTTCTGATTTTTGCCAGTTTCCTGGCGGTGCTCGATAGTCTGGTACGGGGCGTTGTCTTCACCTTCATCTTTCCTACCGGTGAAGCGATGAGCGAATTCGTCGAGTCCGCCTATAATCTTTCGGTCCATGTAACGACGCTGACGATCTGTCTGCTCTTCCCCTTCTCTGCGATCACAGCACTTGCCCTGAAATCGGTGGACAAGCATAGGCTTGCAGCAGCCCGCGATCCCATGACTGGATTGTTGAACAGGCGTGGATTTGAAATGGCCGTCGAGCAACTGGCCAAAAGCGGCAAATGCGCAGGCGCTGTCGTCGTTGCCGACATCGATCACTTCAAGGCCATCAATGACGCCCGCGGGCATGATGTCGGCGATCAGGTGATCATCGACATGGCATTAAGGCTCAAGCAGATGGCCGGCGAAAACACATTGCTGACCCGTTTCGGCGGAGAGGAATTCGTTATTCTTTTGCCCGGTGCCTCAGAAGCGGACGCGAAACACTGGGCAGAGACGATGCGCAAAAGTCTGAAGGACACTTCAATCACCAGGCTTCACGGGCAGTCGTTTACCGCGAGTTTCGGGGTCAGCGAAGTCGCCGACCTGAAACATGATGTCCTCACGGCGATCGGCCGCGCCGATGAAGCACTTTATCTTGCCAAGCGTAATGGTCGGGATCGTGTCGAATGCGCAACCACCGTCAGGGAACGCTCTGTTGATAGCCGGGCTCAGGTTACCTCATTTGCCTGATCGGTCATGCGCTGCCTGATCGAGAGCTCGGATTTGAGCGCGACAGCCTGTCTGAAGCTTCAATATCCCTCCAACTTTTCTCGCGGTTTACCCCTCGACCGGCCGAGCCACTGTTTGGCCGGAGGACTGAAGACAACAGGCTTGGTCACAGCTGGCAGGCTGCTCGCTGCAGGGTCTTGGAGTCCTCAAATTCGACTTAGCAGCGCGTGGTTCGGGGTACCGAGAAGAAGGTCGAGCAGGCAGGCTTTCCAAGCGCTGGCAGTAGGACAGATTGCGTATCTCAGGTGCAGTTGAGAGGCTTGGGAGGTCACCCGATCGCACGGCGTGAACACGCTAAAGTTGTCATCGCCACGCGGGCCAGAGTGCAGGCGACGGCAGGTCACTGTTCGAGAGTGGACCTTGCAGAGATCTGCAGCAACCCTCGTCGAGTCAGCGTTCTGTTGCCGAATGCGATTGTCTGAAATGGTCGCTTGAAAGACGCGCTTTGGCCGCGAAACGGCAGAGGCATATAAGGCGCAGCCGTACGCCACCCCTGCAGGTTGAAGGGACGCGCACTTTGCCCTGATTTGGCCAATCGCGCGCGTCGCCATTGGGCTCAATAGTATCAGCGCAGAACGGTGACGTTCTCTGCCTTGGACTTGCCGGTCTTGCGATCCTGGCCGACATCATAGTTCACCTTCTCACCATCCTGCAGCGGGCTGCCCGTGCTAATCGCAGAAATGTGGACAAAGACGTCAGGGCCGCCCGCGTCGGGGGTGATGAAGCCGAAGCCCTTGTCCTGGGCGAAGAATTTGACGATGCCGGTTGCCATAATGGTGCTCTCCTAGATGCATTCTTGCACAATTCGCATAACGGTTGAGGCCCGATACGGCAAGTCGCCAGAGACGTGCTGCAGATCTTTGGGGGCATCGACGCCGGATGCGCGTCTGGGTTCGGTTGCTTTACGAAAGGCCCGGTCAGGTCATTTGAGAGGCAGTTGCGCGTTCGGTCTGAATTCCAGCGCCTGGTGCATTCCAGAAGCTCTGACGCGGCATCGCCTTCCGATCGGTCCGCATAGGCAGTACCAGCCATCACCGCCCTAACGAAAGACTGGCTGCGCTCCGGGGACTTGCTTGACAAGTTTAAGCCTGTCTTGAACATCGTGGCTCATGAAATTTACTGCATAAGGCATTGTGGTGGCAACTGAATCAGAAGACCTCCTGCTCATCGGTCAGAAACTGAAGGCAACTCGCAAAGAGCTCGGCTATTCGCAAAAGCGGGTGGCAGAAGAGGCGGGAATTTCGCGTCTGCGTTATCAGGACATCGAAGCAGGTCGCAGCTCCGCCCGAACGACGACCCTGATCAATATCGGCCGTGCCATGGGCCTCGAATTGATGTTTGTTCCGCAGGTCTGGGTGCCGGCCGTCACTGCGCTGTTGAGGCCGGATAACTTTGTTGATGACACGCCGGGCCTTGTCTTTACCCAACTTGATGATGATGAAGCTTGAGAAGGCTGCTGGTCGCCAGTGATCTGGCCCCGCGCTCATTGACGCTTTACTGAGGCCAGGAAACATCGCTTCACGGGCGATCCCTTTGGTTGAGACGCATGATCGCCCTGGTCGCCTCTTTGGGCGTCAATTCCACATGCCGCGCATCTTGGCGGCAACGTCAATCCTGATCTGGCTTGCACTGCGTCCCGTGGTGGTCGCTGCCACCTTCGGCCAACTTGTCTGCTCGAAAAACTGCAAGAGCATGGCCGGAATGAAGCGCGTCCGCGAAGCATAGACATGTCTGTCGCCCCTGGAGTTCTGGCCATGGGTGTAGAAGCGTTGCGGCGTTATCAGACTGAGGCTGTCGCGGGCTCTGGTCATGCCGACATAGAGCAGTCGGCGTTCTTCCTCGAGCTCATCCGTCGTTCCCGCCCCAAGGTCGGACGGCATGCAGCCATCAACGACATTCAGCATGAAGACGGCACGCCATTCCTGACCCTTGGCAGAGTGGATGGTCGAGAGGATCAGGTAGTCTTCGTCAAGCAGCGGAACGCCCGCCTGATCACTTGTTGCTTCCGGCGGATCGAGCGTCAGTTCGGTCAGGAAGCGCTCCCGGCTTGGATAGCCTGAGGCGATCTGTTCCAACTGCAGGAGGTCGGCCTTCTGGGTCTCGGGTAATTCATGGATCCGGTCGAGATGCGGATCGTACCAGAGCCGTGCCTGTTCGATCTCGCCGGGCCAGCCATGTTCATGTCTGCGACGGCGTTTTTCGAGGAGCACCTTTTAGAACTTCACAGTAGGGAGCCTCTCTCACCCAAGCTCTTGCTTCCATGGCCCTGGGTTCTTTCGAGCGGCCACCATTCCTTACATGAAACACGGAATCATTTCTTGATTGAGAATCCAGATTCGCCATCCAAAAATATGGCGCTGGATCCATTGACGAGCGTCTCATCGAGCACAAATTTCTATTTGCCCTTCTAAGATGAGGGGGAAATCCCCGTTGCATATTGGCGCGATTGTTAAGACATTGTTTAGCATGTTGGCGGCCGGAGTTTCCGCTACTTGGCTCATGATGACGCCCGCTTATCGAAATCAATTTTCAGCGACGTGTCATGACAAGCATCCTTTCAAACACCGCATCCATGGCCGCTTTGCAAACTTTGCGAAGCCTATCTGCATCGCTGCAGACGACACAAAGTCAGGCATCATCGGGGCTCAGGGTCGCGTCCGCGTCGGATAATGCCGCCTACTGGTCAATTTCCACGACGATGAGTTCCGACAGGCGCGCTGTTTCTGCGATTTCGGACGCTCTTGGCCTTGGTGCTGCCAAGGTCGATACGGCTTATGCCGGAATGGAAGCGGTCGTTGACGTCCTTGCAGAGTTCAAGGCGAAGCTTGTCGCATCCAAGGAAGATGGCGTCGATAAGAAAAAGATCCAAGCCGAGCTCGAGCAATTCAAGCAACAAGTCGTTAGCATCGCTGAGGCGTCGAGCTTTGGCGGACAAAACTGGTTGAATACTGATATCGCCGAACTTGATGAGCCCACACAAAACAGGGTCTCTGTCGTCTCTTCTTTCATCCGATCGGCCGGCAGTGGCGTGTCAGTGGACACGACAGAGGTCGCACTCGACGAAATCTCGCTTTTTAACAGAACTGGTGGGGGCCTGCTCCAATCAGCCAAGATCACAAAGCAGGTCATCACCCCAGGTGGCCTTCCCTCCGATATTGGCGGCCTGCAAAATGGTGCAGTCTCTGACACGCCGCATTATGGCCATTCATGGTTTACATTCGCCGGTGCCCGCAGTCTCGGGCCCACCGATCAGATCTCCTTCAATGTGATGGTCGACGCCAACGCGCCCTATTCCGCCGGCAGCAATTACTCAGTCGTGATTGATCAAGCGCTGGTGAATTCCGCGCTTGGAAAGTCAGACGGATCTATCACGGGTACCGCTGAGATGGTCACCGTGATGAGGGCTGCCTTGACTGCCGCTGGCGTGCCCGCAGACACCTCGCATGATTTTCACTTCTCACCGACTTCCGGTAGCGGCAGCCTGATCGATGTCTTTTCGCTGGAGACGACCGCTCCAGGGCAGGGGTCAAGCATCGCAATTGGATCGGTCAGTTCGACGCTTGCCAGTAATTACAGTTTTGGCCTGTCGCAGGCCTATCAGCACGTCAATATTCGGCCCGCCGCCTACGTCCCGTTTACGGCAGGCTTCCAGTTCCAGCTGACGCCGTCTTCGCAGTTCTCATTTGACGTCAACTTTCCGTCAGCCGGAACCAGTCAGACCTATACGGTCACCAAGGCCGATGTGGATGCAGCTCTTGGCACAAGCGACGGCCTTGTCGGTAGTGTTGCTGATTTCGCGACAGTGCTGAATTCTGTTGTCAGCGAACTGAATTTCTCGTCTTATAGCGGCAATCTTAGCATTAGCCCGGATACCTCCGGACCGCATGTCGGGCGATATGCGGTCTTCAACATCTCGAATACCAGTGTGACGGACATACTCACAGTCGAGACGAACTCGACCTATGTGACCTTAAGCGGGTTTGATTTCCTATCCATCGATATAACCGATCCAGGTGCCGATATTGATGACCTGATTTCCGCTCTCGACGTTATGTCACAAGCTGTTGTCTCTGGTGCCTCGATACTTGGTGCTTTGCAGTCAAGAATTGATCTCCAAGCCGGGTTTGCCGAAGAGATGATGGCAACGATCGACAAGGGTGTTGGTCGTCTCGTCGACGCCGATCTCAATGCGGTGTCGACTAGGTTGAAGGCGCTTCAAACCCAGGAGCAGCTTGCTTTACAAAGCCTTCAGATTGCCAATACGCAGCCCGAGATCATTCTGTCACTCTTCCGCTAGTTCCAGTCCGTTGACGTGACAGCGGGTGACTTCTCACCTTATCTCTTGAGTTGGGAAGTGTTCTCGCTGACCTGTGCGGCGACGATCTTTGCAACGAGATGAACGAGATTCTCAGCCTCGAAGCGGTCCTTCAACCGGCCAAGGCGATGCTCGATCGTCCGCGGTGATAAGTTAAGCCAGTCGGCGATTTCCTTGGTCGTGTGGCCTTCGATCAGAAGCTGTATAACATTTTCATCGATGGCATCCGTCTTCGCCTCGAGCATTTTTGGAAGCAGGTAGCGCGTAACCACCAGACTGATGCACCAGTTTGGTCTTTCCGCGGCCTTTTGGGGCAGGATGAGACGTTCATATCCAACCTGGATTGCACCGATCTGTGACCTGACCATCTCCTTTGTTGGGCGTCTCAGCATCAAGGCCCGTGTGTAGGCAGGGATCATTGATTGATCGACAAAGTCTCGGTCAAGCACACGCAATGTCGTGTCGGCAAAAGCTGGGGCGAGCTGCGCAAGAAGTGAGCTGCGGAAGCTAAAATTACGGATCCGACGCAATTGCCAATCATAGGGATCGTCCGCTTCTGTATTCATGACGAAGAGCGCCATTTTGGCGTTGAGCCTGTTGGCGACGTCTGCACAGATCTCTGCGGTAGAGGTTGTGCCGGAGGACGTCAGCCAGGTGTCTATCAGGGCGCGGGACAGTAAATTGAACGAATCCATAAGCACTTGCAACAAAAGAGTTTATTGAACAATGGTGCTTACAGGCGACAACCAAAGCCTGCAAATTTTTTCTTTCAACCCCTGACGATTTTGAGAAAAAATTAAACCGCAGCGTGTCGATAGTATCTTCGTTGGCAAGCTTTATTCCATTTGCCGACACGTTCTCCAATTGCGAAATTTAGGCGACCTCTGAGCCAAAAGTGTTGTCGCAGCGCGTGTGTCAGCGTCGTCTCGCAGCTGATGACGGAAATGTACGCGGCTAGCGACGTTTAGTGATCAATGCGCTTTACATGTCCAAGACCGGGAGCCAGTAAGGCTGCTTTAGCGCATTGTTATACATGAAGCGTCGCTCAAGCTGTCTACTTGGGGTGAGCTGCCGCGCAATGGCCATTTATGCTTCTCGGTAAGAGCAATGGGGGCACAGACGATTTTGCTATCGCCTGTGGTTTCCTCTTTCATACTTCTCGCTCATCATTTTTTCCCCCCACCGTCTTGTTCGTCACCTTGATCGCGATCGAGCCCGCACCATACGCCGGTGGCCGGGACCATGACTGGTCGAGGGGTTAAGCGGATCGTGTAGCGTTGACAAAGCCGCTCTGTGATGCGGCCCGCGATTGCCTGCCTTGCCCGGTCGCGCTCCCTCGCATCTATCCCAGCCAGGGCTCGTGCCTCATTGTCGGCCACATCATTCAGGACCTTTTCGACATGGTGGGCAACACGGCTGAGGATCACGGTGCGATCGTCCTTGTAGAAGCTGAGCGATGCCGTCACGGTACGGACAATTGCATCTACCATGGTGGGGGTCAGATGCCAATCACGGCGACGGCTTGGGCCATATCCAGCAAAGCCCCGAATTGTCGTGCGACGGAAGCAGCCAAGCGCAATGGCGACATTGAGCTGAAGACGCTCTCGAGGGTGATATTGCATGACAGCGCCTGCCTTCAATGGCGAGAGAACGGAATTTGTTCCTATTATGTTCTCAAATCGGTCGAGGTCAAGAGCGATGGCGGTCAAGCATTGAAGCGGAAAGGTGTTGTCCCCGCTTGCTGAGGGGCCGCGGTGTCAGTGCCTTTCCGGGCAAATGGGGCAGTTCATCAGGCGCCATCTCGGGAAAACGGCGAGCAGGGTCACGAACCTGTCGATGTCTTCTGGCTGGCTGTCACTACCGCGTTCAGGTGGTACACCTGCCGCCACATTCAATTCGATGAGAAACAGGACTGCGGTGTCGCCCCGCCGAATTTTCCTTGTTGACTGGGCTCTATTTCCACATGCCGCGCATATTTGCCGCGACATCGATACGGATTTGGCTTGCACTACGCTGGGGCGTGGACTGGGAGGCCTTCGGCCAACTTGCCTGCTCGAAAAACTGCAAGAGCATGGCGGGAATAAACCGCGTGCGGGATGCATAGACATGCCGGTCGCCCCGGCTGTTCTGTCCATGGGTGTAGAAGCGTTGCGGTGTGATCAGGCTGAGGCTGTCGCGGGCTCTGGTCATGCCGACATAAAGCAGTCGGCGTTCTTCCTCGAGCTCATCCGTCGTTCCGGCCCCAAGGTCAGAGGGCATGCAGCCATCAACGACATTCAGCATGAAGACAGCACGCCATTCCTGGCCCTTGGCAGAGTGGATAGTGGAGAGGATCAGATAGTCCTCGTCAAGCAGCGGCACGCCCGCCTGATTGCTGGTTGCGTCCGGCGGATCCAGTGTCAGTTCGGTCAGAAAGCGTTCGCGGCTCGGATAACCGGACGCGATCTGCTCGAGCTGCAGGAGATCTGCCTTGCGAGTCTCGGGGTCCTCGTGGATCCGGTCGAGATGCGGCTCGTACCAGAGCCGCGCTTTCTCGATGTCACCAGGCCAACCATGCTCGTCCTTATGCAAGGCGGAAAGCAATGTGACGAAAGGCGCCCAGTCATCGCCGGTCTTGGGCGGCGGGGGGATCTCGGCAAGCGACAACAACGGCTGTGGGTCCGCGGCAATCGTGTCGAGGATTGTGGCGGCCCTTTGTGGTCCGATGCCCGGCAGCATCTGCAGCACCCGAAACCCGGCGACCCGATCACGCGGGTTCTGGGCGAATCGGATGATGGCCAGAAGATCTTTCACATGCGCGCTGTCGAGAAACTTCAGGCCGCCGAACTTGACGAAGGGAATGTTGCGTCTCGTCAGTTCGACCTCGAGGGTGCCGCTATGGCTCGATGTCCGGAAGAGCACCGCCTGCTGCTTCAGCGCAATGCCGACTTCGCGGTTGGCAAGGACCTCCTCTACAATAAAGCCCGCCTGATCGTTCTCGTCCTTGACGGTCACCAGACGCGGCTTTTGTTCGGACGACCGGTCGGTCCAGAGGTTCTTGGTATAGCGCTCGCGCGCCAGACCGATCACACCATTGGCTGCGACCAGGATCGGCTGCGTCGAACGGTAATTGCGTTCAAGCGTGATGACGTCGGCAGGCTTTGGCGAAAACTCAGTCGGGAAGTCGAGGATGTTTCGGATGGTTGCGGCTCGGAACGAGTAGATCGACTGGGCATCATCGCCAACGACGGTCAGGCCGCGGCCGCCGGGTTTGAGCGACATCAGGATCTGTGCCTGTAGCCGGTTGGTGTCCTGGTATTCATCGACCAGCACATGATCAAAGCGATTGCCAATATCGTCGGCCAGTTCAGCATGTGAGACCATCTGCGCCCAATAGAGCAGGAGATCGTCGTAATGGAGGACACCTTGCGTCTGTTTGGCCGCGACGTAACCCGCAAACAGCTCCTTCAGCTCTGTTTCCCAGTTGATCGCCCAGGGATAGGCGGATTTGAGCACCTCTCTGATCGAGCTTTCAGCATTGACCACGCGCGAATGGATCGCAAGGCAGGTCCCCTTGGTCGGGAAGCGGGTCTCAGTTTTCGACAAGCCAAGCTCGTGGCGCACAAGGTTCATCAAATCGGCGCTGTCCTCCCGGTCATGGATCGTGAAATCGACGGGTAGGCCAATCTGTTCGGCATAGAGGTGCAGCAGTCTTGCGCCGATCCCATGAAACGTGCCCGACCACAAAAGACCGTCAGCAAGCGCCTTGTCGCCAAGCACCTGTCGGCAAATGCGATCAACGCGGCGCGCCATTTCGGAGGCTGCCCGACGTGAGAAGGTCATCAGGAGGATCCGGCGGGGATCAGCGCCGTTGAGGATCAGATGGGCGACACGATGAGCGAGCGTGTTGGTTTTGCCTGAGCCGGCACCTGCGATGATGAGGAGCGGGCCTGCTGCTGACGGCTCGCCCGGGCCGGTGCCGTGTGTGACCGCGTCCCGTTGTCGTTCGTTGAGGCTTTCGAGATGGGCGGTCATGCGGTCTCGTCTGATGTTTGAAGCAGGCGTGCGATGCTCATTCTGTGGCCGCTGCTGCGGGGTTGCATGCTGCATGAACAAAGATAGAAAATATCAGGTCTGGGTCGCTGTTCAAGCGGCGTATGGATCTGAGGAGTGGCCCGTTGGCTTGGTATGAGGTCGGGAGCGGCGCGTCGCTTGCGGAGCAGGTCACGGCCAGCGCAAGTGGGAGCCGGGGGTCCTGTGACCGGGTCAGGCGGCGTGTCTGCGAGCAGCCTTTACGGGAGGCGGACTGGTGAGATGGTCGCCGGTAATGTTTCGCGTAGGTGAGGTGCGTTGAACGGCAGGATCGCCGCGGGAAGGCGATTGGTCGACCCCTGCCAACTGCCCGCTAGGACAGGTTCGTTGTCAGCCGTACAGATTGCCAATTTCTTGTTGCGTTGAGTCTGTTTAGCCAAAGCGGGCGCTCGTTCTTTAAGCCCATGTCTTTTGCGTTCTAATTTCATGCGCCTTCGGGGGCTGCTCGTGGCCACTCCTTCTCTACCTAGCCATCGTGGGATCAGCTGCCGCTCTTGCGACCGGGGCGTAGAACGGGAGGCATCTCGTCTCCAGGCAACGGGCTCATCAGCAGGTCAGATACGGCGCAGTTCAGCGCCTGAGCAATCTTCCCCAATGAATCTATGCCCAAGTTTACTTGCTTTCGCTCGATCTGCGAGATGGAGACGCGTTCAATCTGGGCCTCCAGAGCTAACCGCTCTTGGGAGAGACCTCGCTCCACCCTCAGTTTCCGTATGTTCCAGGCTAACAGTTCGCGCGGTGTCATACGGCAACATGGGAAATCGTCACAAATAAAATAACTGGCTATTATATACATATAGGGCATAATCGTCTTCGCCGGATCGATCGGGAGCGATTAGATGGAACTCCGCCAACTCTCCTACTTTGTCGCTGTCGCCGAAGAACTGCACTTCGGCCGTGCCGCCATGCGGGTAAACATTGCCCAGCCTGCACTGAGCACCCAGGTCCAGGCACTGGAGCGCGGACTTGGGGTTCAGTTGCTGACGCGCTCGACACGCAAGGTGGAGCTGACGCGGGCAGGGGAGGTGTTCTACGATCGCTGTGTCAGGATGCTGGGAGAACTGGATCTGTCTGCAGAGATGGCGCGGGCTGCAGGAGGCAGGACCATGCGGGAGATCAGGATCGGCACGATCTATCCGGCAACGACAGGCGTGCTGCCGGCATTTCTGGCGCGGATCGGCCGGAAGTTTCCAGATATCCGCCTGCATGTCTCGAATGGCTCGACGTCGGAGATCATCCGGCAGCTCGAATGCGGCAAGCTGAACCTCGGCTTCATTCGGCCGGTCGAGAACATTGGCTCATTGCGCTTCTTCTCGATTGCCCATGAGCGGTATCTGCTGGCCGTGCCGATGGGAAACCCACTTGCCTTAAAGCACGAGGTGACGATCGAGGATCTGAGGGCCGAGAAGATCATCGCCTTCAAGCGGCAGAACCTGTCCTTCACCGAGCGCTATTTTGCGGAGACCTTCGATGAGCATGGGCTGAATGATAATGTCGCCTATACCTGTGACGACACCTTCTCGCTGATCTCGCTTGTATCCTCAGGTCTTGGTGTCGGCTTTGCGCCGGAGTGGACGGGCGAACTGCCGGGCAGGGACGTGGTGTTGAAGAAGGTGACGGGCATCGATCTGAAGATCGGGCTGGGTGTCGCCTGGAGCAAGGATGATCCGACAGCAGCACGAGATGACATCATCGATATTGCGAAGACATTGGGACGGTCGGGGAGGTGAGGGCGGCTATGGGTGGAGCTTTTCTCACGAAGCTCTTTGCCCCTTCAAGCGGAACGCCATGGCCGGGGGAAGGCGGTCCCGCCTGACCCCAAGGGGTCACTATGCTCAGGCTCCTGCGGCTTCCCTTTCTCCGGCCCTGACGTGACGAGAATTCCCGGCGTCCCGGGCTTGGCCCGGCGCTATTCTGACGCCTCCGATGCTCTTCGTTGTTTGACCCGGATCTCGCGCAAGCGCGGCTATGATCCGAGGCGGTGTCGAGGCAGGCGGTTGACGGCAAATGAGGGGATTGCTGCATTTCTTGCTGCGTCTTTGACGTACGCGGCATTTCCGTTCAAGGAAATGAAAAACAGTCACATTCGCGCTTGCATGAGGGGTGACTTGCCGCTATGAGACAGCCCGCGCCACTGAGCGCCGACCAATGTGACCGGAGAGGTGGCTGAGTGGTCGAAAGCACCGCACTCGAAATGCGGCATACTCGCAAGGGTATCGTGGGTTCGAATCCCACCCTCTCCGCCATTGTCGATGTGTCAAGACTGGCGATGTAGGTAACATCCTACACCTAAGGCGTTGGTGACTACCTCGTACGTACGAGCTGTCGATGATCTCCAGTTTTATTTGCTCCAGATCGATGTATCCCAGATCGCGACGTATGAAACCGACCATCGAATTGCAGTGGTAGACTCCCTTTGTGCCGAGTTTCTGGTCTGCAATGGATCTGCGTCAAGGGCGCGGCGGAAGGTGACTGTAGATGAGGCTACAACAATTGTGCGTGAAAACCAATCAGTCTGCCTTCCATAGGCAGATCTCGACCGCCTCTCCATTCCAAAATAGATATAGGACGGGCTAGTGGTTAAATAATTCTCTAGTCTGTGACTTCAAGAAAAACAAAATCCTTAGAAAAAGTCTTGATATGAAAACGGATAAAGCAAACCAGACGATTGTTTTTGTTTCCAACGACATTGACAATTTTCGTCATCATCGAAAACATCTTGTCGATGTTGCTGTTGAAATGGATAAAAATGTAATTGTAATGGCTGGCGGCAATGGTACCCCTCCGGCTAATTGTTATCACAAGAAAATTGAGATAAATAGATTCAGACTGCATTGGAGTGACTTCAATATTATATTTTCAATTATTAAGAGTATATTGTATTATCGTCCAGAAATTTTACATCTTATTAACCTGAAGCCATATTTGTACGGAGGGGTTGCGGCGCAGGTGGCGAAATTACTAGGGTGGCGAGGCAATCTTGTGGTCTCCGTCCCCGGATTAGGGCGCCTATATGACACTCAAAACCTTACAGCAGCCAAAAAAATGCGATTGCGCGTAGTTGAGCTGGTGCTTAGGGCATGCTTGCGTGATGCAACAATTTGCTTTGAAACAAGTTCTGACCGCGATTTTTGGATAGAACGCAGGCTAACAGTAATAGATAGAACCGAATTGACGAATGGAACCGGCATTGACCTGGAACAATTCCATCCGCCAGAAAAGCGTCATTCCGACAGACGTCTGAAGGTACTTTATGCCGGACGTCTCTTAAAGGCCAAGGGGCTAGATGTTTTTCTTGCGGCTGCGAAAACCTGCGGCATGGAAAATGTCGATATGATTGTAGCCGGGCAGACGGAGGCCGATCCAGATGGTGTTTCAGAAAACACTTTGCGTGAACATCCTGAAGTATTGTTTCTTGGAAGAGTGGACGACATGCCTCGTCTCCTCGGACAAGCAGATGTTGTTGTCCTGCCGTCCCGCTACAACGAAGGCGTGCCTCGAATTCTCATCGAGGCCGCCGCTTGTGGATGTGTTACCGTTGCGACTGACTTCCCTGGAAGTCGGGCCTTAATCAAAGAGGGAGTAACGGGTTTCTTCCTGCAGCGGTCCACCAAAGAAAGCCAAGCGAATGAAATCGTGTCGATCATCGAAAAATTGTCAAAAAATCCTACGATGATTAAGGTAATTGGGAACAATGCAATTGAGCACATTCGAAAGGAGGGCTTCGCTTCCGATGCAGTGAAATCCGCTTTCCATCGCATATATTCCCAATGACAGCGCTTGGGGACAAATGGAAAAATCGCTACTGCCGAACGTCAACCCATGATATGGCGGCGGCCAGATTAACATATCCGCGTAGGCGCAACACGCCACTCGAGATCAAGCGGAAAGTGGATAGGTTGAAATTGAAACAGGCTTGGGGCCATCGTCATCTCACCATATTTCTGGTGCGCCGTGAAATTGAGCAGCGATATAGGGGGTCGGCACTTGGCCTATTCTGGATACTACTGTCATCCCTGTTAATGCTTGGAATATATACCTTTGTGTTTAACGTGATATTTGTTTCGCGCTGGCCTGGAATGCAAGCTGACAGGGTGGAAGTGTTCGCGATTGTTCTGTTCGCCGGACTATCCATGTACACACTTGCGAGCGAATGCTGGTCTCGCGCCACATCACTCGTCACAGACAATGCAACATACGTGACCAAGGTGGTCTTCCCCGTCGAGTTGCTTCCGTTGGTGGTCGTCCTTGCATCACTTGTGCAGTTCGCGGCGAACTTTCTGATCGTGATAATTGCGTCGCTTGTAGTCCTTGGCGCACCCTCCTCCACAGCGATTTCCTTCTTGGTTGTACTTGTCCCCTTTGTCATTCTCGTGCTTGGTGGCACCTATTTGCTCGCATTCGCGGGTGTCTTTATTCGTGACATGCGTATGATAGTTCCTTTCGTTTTGACCGCGCTTCTATATCTGAGCCCCGTTCTTTATCCCGTGCAAAACACACCGGTTTCCATACGGTACCTTTTCGACCTCAATCCGTTGTCTTTCTTCTTCGAAGCAGCGAGAGGTGCGCTCTTCTTTGACCAATGGCCGTCCCTGGGCGGGATAGCGGTAGCCTGGCTTATCAGCCTCACCGTGTTTGGCCTCGGCTTCTATGTTTTCCACCGTGGAGCGCGGGCATTTGCCGATGTACTCTGATAACTGTGTAATTCATGCTGATAACATTTCGAAGCTTTATCGTAAGTTCGAGCGACCAGAAGACCGGCTAAAGGAGTGGCTGTTTCGCGGGAAGCGCCGATACTCCAGCGATTTTTGGGCGTTGAGCGGCGTGTCTATCGATATCGACAGGGGCGAGACTGTCGGCATAGTCGGGCGTAACGGCTCAGGAAAATCCACTCTGTTAAAGCTGATATGCGGTACAGTTCGACCAACGACCGGAACGATATCGGTCAAGGGACGTATCTCCGCTCTGCTTGAACTCGGCGCTGGTTTCAACAACGAGTTCACCGGCCGAGAAAATATCCATCTTAACGCAAGCCTTCTGGGTCTAACGCCTGATGAAATTGCGGAGCGAATGGATAGGATTTTGGCTTTCGCGGAAATTGGTAGCTACATTGATCAGCCGGTGAAATATTATTCAAGCGGAATGTTTGCTAGGCTTGCTTTCTCGGTCGCCGTTCACGTCGATCCCCAGATCCTGATAATTGACGAGATTTTGGCAGTTGGGGATATGGCATTCCAGAGAAAATGCGTCGAAAAAATTTTCCAGATTAAACAAAGTGGCTGCACGATCCTCTTTGTTTCGCACGACGCTTATCAGGTGAAAACGATTTGTGACCGTGCATTGTACCTGAAGAATGGAGCGCCAATCGGGTACGGCCCTGCGAGCGATATCATCGATCTTTACACCTACGACGTGGAGAAGATAGACAGCTTTATCTCATTGACTGGTGAGATGCCGGTCAAGGACGAGCATCACTCGAGCACGCGAGACGCGGAACGCGATGTTAAGCCAGTGGCCGAAAACGATGCGTTTATCTTGGACGACGCAGAACTGCGGCCAGCTGAAAACGGCGACATGCCTCCTTTTGAAATCACATCTGTTCATATGGTTGCGGACGGCGTTGCCTCACCGAAGGAAATCAAAAGCGGTGCACGTGTTGAGTTTACGGTCCGCTATAGGTCATTGCGCCATGACGCCCCGAAACAAGGCTCATTTGTCTTCAATCTGAAGCGCCATGACGATTTTTACGTCTGCGGAGCGACCACGCTGATGGAGAAAAGACCTCCGTATAAGTTGGAGAGACAAGGGGAGTTTCAGATTATCTTCCCGGCCCTCAACCTATTGGCTGGGCACTATAAGATCCGCTTTGCTATCAATGATGTTTTCGGGTGGGGTGTTCTCGCTGAGCGTTTGGAAGCCTGCATATTTCAAGTCAAGGACACATATGTGTCTCATGGTCTGATTGACCTACCTCGCGAATGGCGAGTATCTGACCGCGGAGGAGAAAGTTAATATGGAGAGGCTCCATTTTGGATCTAACGAGCGATATTTGGCTATCGAGGCGGCTGTGCATTTAGCGCGTTACTCGATGGCACGCCCATTTGCCGCAGGAAAACGTGTTCTAGATATTGCCTGTGGTGAGGGTTACGGTGCCTATGCTCTGGCCACACGGTGGAACGCGGCACATGTGACGGCTCTTGATATCGCACCAGAAGCAATCGCTTCAGCCAAACTCAACTTCTCAACAAGCAATATCAAATTTGACGTTGCCAGCGCGTATGATCTTTCTAAGATTTTCCCAGAAAACTCCTTTGATTTGATTGTGTCTTTCGAGACAATTGAGCATTTGGAAGATCCAGAGCTTTTTCTGATGCAGGTAAAAAAGGTCGCCGCTCCGGATGCGACTATCATAATTTCCTGCCCTAACGACCCGCGTCACTATGAAGAAGGTGACGAAGGTAATCCGTTTCATATGCGGACCTTCACATCATCCGAGTTTTTCGGGTTGGTCGATTCTATTCTCGGTCCAGCCCGCAGACGATTCATTGGCACTCCTGTCACGGGCTTTGGAAATTATGCGATTGGTACCGAAGGCCTGAAAGTTGGTCACAATCCGGTCGATATGGTTCGAGGCGATTTGCTTCCTGGTGTCGCTGCTCTAATGGTGGCTCCGGACGATGTTTTGGAGATGGATAGCTCGTCATACTACGTCGGAATTTGGGGAAATACTGACGTAAACGATGAAGACCAAAACGTCACTATTTATCCGTGTGATTTAAGGTCTGCTGCTCAGGCAGATCTGGCGGATGAAGTTGGACGCCTGCGTACTCAGCTTTGGGATCTTCGACGTACGCATGAGATGTCGGAGAAAGCCGAGAATTTGGAGAGTATGCATCGAAGTCTTCGCGCCGCAGCGCTTCGGACCCAGGCACTCCTCGCGGAAAATGCATTAGCGAAGGAGAGTATTCGAGAACTTACGGCAAGGGCGACCGAGAGCGAAGCTACTTTGGCTGCTGTGCCGTGGCGAATGGTCGGGGTATATCGACGCGTTCATAGAGTTATTCCTAAAAGGGTATTAAAATTCGCAGCCAATTTAATCGATAAGGCTCGTCGGTAATGAAGGTACTTCCTACAAAAGTAGCTGGCCTCAGTGAGATGTCAGCGATTTATGACAGTTCCCATTTTCAACTGAATGAAAACATCGAGCGTCCTGCCGGCCCAAACATCGGACTAAATGGTGAGAACCTCACCATTTCGTTTCTTTCGCTAGGTCGAGTTCATCTTTCGGAAAAGCTTTGCCGTTCCATCAGCGATTTCATCCCGGAATTTGCCGGCGAAGTTCTCATAATTGACAATGGTTCGTCAGAAAGTGAAATTGAAGCACTGACTAACATTCTTGCCGAGATGCCATACCGGTCGCGTATCGTGCGGCTTGGCCAGAATTTCGGTGTAGCAGGCGGGCGCAACAGAACGATCGAGCATGTGCGAACCGAATGGTTGATGTGTCTCGACAACGATATTTACTTTATTGCAAATCCTCTGCAGCGCCTGCAGTGGGAGCTGGGCGTGACCGGTTGCCACTTCATGAGCATGCCACTTATGGATCCAGACAGGCAGACCTTGTTTGCTCTAGGCGGACATCTGTATCTAAATGCAGATGCCGATGGACGATTTTGGCTAGGCGCTGGGAGCGCCTATCAACAGGACAAGACGGGACCGCTGGAAGAGAACGTTTTTCTGGGTACGTTTCTCTTCGGAGGCTCTTCCCTTTTAAAGGTAGAAAGTTTTCAGCGGCTAGGCGGTTATGACGAAGCCATGTTCATTGGCTTCGAAGACTTGGATTTGTCCATCCGCATTTTCCGGGCCGGAATGAAGGTGGGTTGCTCGGGCTTGACCGCGTTGGTACACGATCATCCCCCAGCGCAGAACAATTCTGATGCTGATTACGAACGCACCCGGTTCTCCCGGCAAATTATCGAGAAATCTGCGAACCATCTTCAGGAGAAATATGGTTTCTCCATATGGAGTGATGTCGTTGAACAATGGCTGGAAAGCCAAACCAACAAAATGACAGGAGAAAAGCCGAGACTGAAAGAAGCGAAACCTTACGCAGCTCAGCCTGTCGTTACACGTCCCATGCGTGTCGCACTCGTAGTGGACAGCGATGACTGGGCCTTCGCCAATATCTCTCGTCAGATCGTCAAGGCACTCGGGCATAAATACCAGTTTGAAATTATCCCTCATACGGCGTTCGATAACTATTTCCAACTCCTGGTCGTGCTGGATAGCTATGATTTTGTTCATATTTTCTGGCGTGAGGTGTTGGCGGCGTTGGACACGCCTTTTAATGCGTCCTATGCCGGGCAACTCGGTTGCGATTTGAAAGTTTTTCTGAATCGTTTCTTTAGTGGCAGGCCAGTTACAACGGCAGTTTATGACCATCTCTTCTTAAAAGACGAAGAGGTGGCCGCCCGTTCTCATATTTTCTCACAGGTCACCGGTTACACTGTCAGTTCAAAACGCCTCGCCCAAATATATGAGACCTTGGAAACCTATCCCAAACCTGCAACTGTTTTCCCCGACGGGGTGGATCTTGATCTCTTTACGCCTGTAAATTTAGAGCGTTTCCGCGAGCTAAACACTCGCCCAATTGTAGTGGGATGGGTTGGAAACAGCAAATGGAGTGAGGAGCTCGGAGACATCAAGGGTGTCAACACGATTTTGAAACCCGCTCTTGAACAGCTGAGGGCAGAAGGACTCGAATTCGTCACCAGATTTGCCGATCGACAGGACAAATTTGTTCCGCACCACAAAATGCCTGCCTACTACCACACGATTGATCTCTATGTCTGCACCTCGGAAATCGAGGGCACGCCCAATCCTGTCATGGAAGCAATGGCATCAGGAGTGCCTGTCATTTCAACGGATGTGGGACTAGTCCCTGAGATTTTTGGTCCATTGCAAAGAGAGTTCATTCTCAGAGAGAGATCTGTCGATGCATTGAAGGATTGCCTGCGCCGTCTTCACGCAGACAGAAGCCTCTTTCCGGGACTTTCGGAAGAAAACCTTATCTCGATCAAACCATGGGACTGGAAAGGCGTCGCGCCCAGGTTTGAAGAATTCTTGTCATCTATGGTCGAAAAACACCGAGAACGGTATACGAAATCATGAGCGTGATCTTTCTCGCTGACAGGAACACTTTTGAGAGCAGGCAACTAAATGACACGCGAGAGGACATATACGCCATTTCTCGACCTGGCGCTCAGTCTTTACCTATTCACGTCGCGACTACATAAACGACTGACGAGCGAGGGAGTCAAAGATATCTATTTCTTCTCGCGTGAAGGCGCGATGTTGAAGGACATGTTTGACGTTTATTCGGAAAAATCAACTAATGCGGCTGCGATACGCACTCATTACCTTGAAGTCTCACGGCGCTCGACCTTCATGCCGTCATTGGGCCCGTTGAATCAAGAGAAATTCGACGTCTTGTTTCGTCAGTACAGGAGGATGTCGCTTTCCTCCTTCCTAAAAAGCCTTGCCTTGGACGGTCACGAACTCGAAGTACTTGCGGCCGCTCAGATAAGTGAAGCCGAAGCACGAAGCATTCAAAAAGACTTTCCTACCTCCACGCTGTTTCGTAAGCTTCTCGGGTCGCAGTTCTTCCAGTCTCTCTACGAAAGCCAGCGTACGCAAAGAAGTGCTGCGCTCGCGGATTACCTTTCCTGTTTTACGGATGGAAAGCTGCCGACATCACTCCACGTCGTTGATGTCGGCTGGAAGGGATCCATCCAAGATAATTTGTTCAATTGGTTTCGGCGCGTGGCTGGGCCGGAGGCACGCATTGATGGTTATTACATAGGATTGGTATCTCCCGGGCTGGCCGACGTACATAACCGTAAGATGGGATTATTGTTTTCTAGCATCCCGCGCCTTTCTGCGGGTTTTAGAACATTCAACGAAAACCGTTCTCTTTACGAGGTTCTACTTCCTGCGCGCCATGGCGGTCCAAGGGCTTATGAGATCGACGCAGAGGGCAGGGCTGTGGTCGTTCGTGATCCGTTTAACGAACAGCAGATGATCGATCAGTACGTCCAGCCTGTTGCGGAAGTGATCATGGAACGGTTTCTTCTGCTCGCGGAAGAGTTCGCCGGGCGTGACGTTTCCGATGGATGGCTCCTCCAACGAAGTCTCCAACAACACGCTCGCATGGTGTTCTCACCAACCGACGACGAGATCGAATGGATGCTGTCAGTATCTCACGTCGAGAATTTCGGCGTTTTCGAACAATCTCAGTTTGGAGGCGGCGCGAAAAGGGATGCTCTGCCTCAGCGATTGCGGTACACAATTCAGCTTCTGAGGCATCGGCGGCTCGGAGATCCTGGTTTCTGGCCGTATCTTACATTACGCCGCCGCGCCTTGTTCGGTGTCCACATTCTCTATCGAACATTCCGCGTGTGGCAAAACCGTTTCGCACGAGGGGCAAAATGACGGAGAAAACAAGAATATGCTTTTTGGTCGGCTCGATTGAGATCAGCGGTGGGACCTATGTAATCTTCCAACATGCCTGCCATCTTCAAAATAGTGGCTACGACGTAACACTGGCTGTGCAGGAACCATTTACCGAAACGACAGCTTCCTGGCATGATCAGGGAAAATCGCTACGCTGCATCTCTTTTGGTCAGGCGAGAGCAGAAACCTTCGATTTGGTGATTGCCACGTGGTGGAAAACCGCCCTAGAGCTTGCGTCGTTTGATGCGCCGCGTTGTGGCTACTTCGTACAGTCCATCGAGTCTCGGTTTTATCCTGAGCGTGAGCGCCCTTTGAGGGCGTTGGTTGATGCGACTTACCGTTTACCCGTTAGATACATTACTGAAGCGACCTGGATATTGCGGCACCTTGAAGATTCGTTTGGACAGGAGGCAGCTCTGGTTCGCAATGGCATAAGAAAGGATATTTATACTGCTACAGGACCCGCTGCAGCGGCGCGTTCGGCAGGAAACCCAAGGGTTCTTATTGAAGGCCACTTCAATATCGCGTTCAAAAATACAGCACTTGCCTTGAAATTGGCGAAGCGGGCGGGGGCGAAGGATATCTGGGTCTTGACAGGATCTCCTGTGAAATCACTGCCGGGGGTGTCGCGTGTTTTTTCCAGGATTCCGATCCACAAAACACCAGAAATCTATAGGTCCTGTGACATCTTGGTTAAACTGAGTACTGTAGAGGGCATGTTTGGACCTCCTCTGGAAATGTTCCATTGTGGAGGGACGGCAATTGTGTTCGATGTAACCGGCCACGATGAGTATATTGAGGACGGGGTGAATGCGACCGTTGTCAGAGACCGTGACACCGAGCAAGTCATCACAGCGTTGCGTTTGATGTTGTCAGACCGACAACATCTAGAAACACTTAAACAAGGCGGCCAGGCTACAGCTGCAGCCTGGCCGGATTGGGAGCATTCGTCGGAAATGTTCGCTCAATGGGTTCGAAATGCGCTTGTTGGGCCACAAGTCGATCGCGAGAGTTTGAACATTTTGACGGAAGCAGCGTGGTCACGATATGCCTCGGACGAGCAACAAAGATTGAAGCAGGGGCGCTCGATCGTCTGGGGTTACAAACTCAAAGCTATCACCCGCCGGTTGCCTAGTTGGGCGCAAGATCGTGTGAAACAGCTATTGACCCTCAAAGAGGTTGTGTTTCCACCGAGAAAAGCGTCGTGATGTATAAACTGCGAACGATCGACGTCTGGGATACGTTGCTTAGGAGGAAATGCCATCCTGAAGCGGTCAAGTTTGCGACTGCGCATCGGATTTTTTTGCGTTTTCACGCGGATCTGTCTGCTAATTTCATAACTCCTTCGTCGATCTATGAGAGAAGAAATGTGATCGAGGCCCAGATGGCCCGGCGTGCTGAAAACGCGTCGCATGACGGCGAATATCAGCTGACAGACGTCTTGCGGGTGTTGTTATGCGATGTTTTGAATACGACGCCAAAAGAAGAAGAAGTTTTGCACGTTGCTGAAGGGGAATTGTCATTCGAAATGGCGATGACCTTCCCCGATCCTGACATTCAAGAATTCATCAAAAAGTATCCAGCGGAAAGGACACTTTATCTTTCTGATTTCTATATGGGGTCAGAAATGTTGGACCGACTGCTGGCTTATCATGGGCTGGATAAGATCGTCCCGGAAGGGCTTGTATCGTGCGATTTCATGTTGAACAAACGCACAGGTCGGCTTTTCAGTTACGTCCATAAGCTCTACGGGGTGAAGCCACATCAACATGTCCACATAGGCGATAATCCTTACGCTGATGTGGAAACGCCGCGTCGTTTGGGTGTTGAGGCGGTCTCATACGTGCCGAAAGAGGCTCATGCTGCGCGCGGATTGCGCGAATCGCTGTTTGTCTCGCGTGAAGCGCTCTTCTTCGAACTGCATTCATCTTCTCAACAGTTGGCTAAGGAAGCCGTTGATTCATTCGAAAAACATGAAGCTGCAGCGTTTCAGATCGGTGTTCAAGCCGCGCCACTTTTTATCGGTTTCGCGCTTTTCATCGCCGAACAAGCGCTAATAGAAGCGCCGGATCAGATGTTTTTCTTCACGCGCGAAGGTGAGTTTTTTTATCGGGTCTACAACACCCTTTTCGCCGACAACAAGCATGCTGGGTGCAGACTGCCGCCATCGTCGATCCTTGCTGTCAGCCGTCAAGCGACTTTTGCAGCTTCACTCGGAGAAGTCGATATCGGCGAACTTCAGCGAGTGTGGTCACTCAACACTCAGCAGAAAGTATCTACTCTTTTTTCAATTCTCGACATCGAGCCCACAATGTTTGTTCCACTTCTGGAGAGGCTGCGGCTCCGTTTGAATGAATTGGTTGTTAATCCTCAGGAAGACGATCGGATCCTAGCGCTTTTCAAAAATGAAGAATTTCTCGCGAAAGCACGTTCGAAAGCGTCATCAAAACGTGAGGAACTAACCGCCTATCTGTATCAATGTGGCGTGAGAGCGGGCCAAAAACTCGGGTTTGTGGACATTGGCTGGCGAGGAACTATTCAAGACAATATCGCTCGTGTCCTGCCCGGAAATGACACCGTCGGCTACTATCTGGCGCTTAGAAGATTTTTGAACGAACAGCCGCGCAATGTGCGCAAGCTAGCTTTTGGCCCGGATGAACGGTATACGACGGATATGCAGTTCTTTGAGACTTTCGAGCCGCTGGAATTAATATGCAATTCTGCAAACGGTAGTGTGTCCGGTTATCAGAAACAGGACAATCATGTTATCCCGGTTCGCGAAGTAAACGACCGGGAAAATATGGTGATAGAAAGCTTCACCCGACATTTTCAGGACGGTGTTATTGCAGCCGCTAGTGTGCAGCGACCACTGATAGCAAGTCATTCAGTGTGCTCTGCAGAATTGCTTAAGCCAGCACTGAGGGTTTGGAGAGAACTCGCATCGCGACCCCCAAGCCAATTGCTGAAAGCCTATTATGACGCACCTCAGCACGATCTTTTCGGTTTTGGAGGGTTTTTCGACCGAGGAAAGGCTCCGTCGCTAGGCATGCTCTTTTCGGCACTTTTTTTGCCTGGTCAACGCCAGTTGGTTATTCAGTACGTGAGGCGCACCCAGTGGTCTGCGGCGCTGGACGGCCTAAAGATAAGCATGGTGAACCGATGGGTACTGGTTGCTGTTTTCTGGTTAGCTCATCAATACAAAAGGCTAAAAGCAAGAAGCCGCTAGACGTATATCAGCCGGTACTTTGAGATCGGCTGTGACAAGCGATCCGTCGGCGTACAGTACGCAATTATGTTTGTGAGGATAGATTTATGACAGTTCTCGTAACCGGTGGGGCGGGGTATATCGGAAGTCACATGGTCTGGTCTTTGCTCGACAACGGCGAGGACGTTGTTGTGCTAGATCGTCTTTCGACCGGTTTCAGGTGGGCTTTGGCACCAGAAGCGCGGCTTTATGTAGGTGATGTAGCCGATCCTAATCTACTCGATTCTATTTTCAAGAATCATCAGATCGAAGCGATCATTCATTTCGCCGGCTCTGTCGTAGTGCCTGATTCCGTTTCCGATCCTTTGAGCTACTACGAGAACAATACCGTCAAGTCGCGTGCCTTAATCGCTGCCGCAGTGGCAGCCGGTGTTCCGCATTTCGTTTTCTCATCGACTGCCGCTGTTTACGGAACACCTCAAGATAGTCAGCCTGTTGCTGAGAACGCCGCACTTAATCCAGAATCTCCATATGGCTGGTCGAAGTTGATGACGGAGATCATGCTGCGAGATACTGCTGCCGCGACGCCCCTTACCTATACAGCGCTACGTTACTTCAACGTGGCTGGCTCAGATCCAAAAAGGCGTACAGGTCAATCTACAGCAGGAGCAACACACCTCATTAAGGTGGCATGTGAGGTAGCGCTAGGTAAACGTTCGCGGCTCAGCGTTTACGGAACGGATTATCCGACGACCGACGGAACCTGTGTGAGGGACTACATTCACGTTTCTGATTTGACCTCGGCTCATCTCAAAGCTCTCAAACGTATGCGCGCCGGTGGGCGGTCGATTGTTGCCAACTGCGGATACGGACGAGGTTTCTCTGTGTTGGATGTGGTCGATTGCGTCAAACGGGTATCCGGTAATGATTTCGAGGTCAGTTTAGTTGATCGTAGGCCAGGTGACGCTGCCTCTGTTATCGCAAATGCAGAAGTCGCCCGTAGGGAGTTCGACTGGGTGCCAGAGTACGACGATCTTGACCTCATAGTGCAGACGGCGCTTGCTTGGGAAGACCTCCTTAGCAAGCGGAATGACAAGTAAGTCCTAGCTAGAGCGCGTCCATTGAACGCGGAATCGGGTTGAGGATTCCCTTGCTCGCCGAATTCTGATTCCGTCGCTCCGACTTGTGATTTGGTCGGAGGCAAGAGGTGGCTCGGGAAATCTGCACAGCTAGGATAAGTGGAATTTCTGCCTGACTTCGGCTTAGATGCCGTAAACAGGAGAGACCATGACGAGACGACCGCGCCGGAACCATAGCCCGGCTTTCAAGGCGAAGGTGGCACTTGCCGCCATCCGAGGGGAACAGACGCTGGTGGAATTGTCCCAGCAGTTCGATGTGCACGCCAACCAGATCAAACAGTGGAAAGATCAGCTCCTTGAGGGGGCGACGGGCGTTTTCGGCGATGAAGCGAAGGCGGAGCCGGCGGGACCAACCGTCGATGTCAAAACGCTTCATGCCGCGTGATAAGTAAGCGGCAAGCTGAGGCCGTTCAGCCCGCGTAACTCCACGGCATGAGTGCCTCAAGATCGTTGCTCGGCCAGCCGTTGGCTATGCGCTCAAGGGTCTGGGTGAGCCAAGCCTGCGGATCTACGTTGTTCATCTTCGCCGTCTGAAGGAGCGTGGCGATTGTCGCCCAGGTCCTTCCGCCGCCGTCGCTGCCAGCGAAGAGACTGTTCTTTCGTGTAATTGTCTGGGGCCTGATGGCGCGCTCAACGATGTTGGAGTCGAGCTCGATGCGGCCGTCGGTGAGGAAGCGCTCGAAGATGGAGCGACGCGAGGTGGCATAGCGGATCGCTTCAGCGAGCTTCGACTTGCCAGAGATCCGCGGCAGGGTCTTCTGCCAGAGGGCGAAGAGCTCGGTGACAACAGCAGCAGATGTCGCCTGGCGCGCCGCGACACGCGCGTCAGGGCTCTGCCCCCGCGCTGCTGCTTCCACTTCCCAGAGCTTCGCCATCAGCTCCACCGTCTCGGTGGCGATCTTGGAGCTATCCGAGGCGTGGAGCTCGTAGAACTTGCGCCGGCTATGGGACCAGCAGCCTGCGAGTATTACGCCATCATTGCCGCCGTCGGATCTGGCCAGCTTGTTGTAGGCACCGTGCCCGTCCACCTGAAGAATACCGCGATAGCCACTCAGATGCTGGGCGACCCGATCACCCGCGCGGCTATCTTCGAAGCGATAGGCGACCATCGGCGGACCACAGCCACCGAAGGGTCTGTCATCCCTGGCATAAGCCCATAGCCAGGCCGTCTTGGCCGATCCGGATCCGGGTGCGAGCGTTGGCAACGTCGTCTCGTCAGCAAAGATGCGCTCCGCCTTCTTGATCTCGGCGAGGATGTAGTCGGCCAGAATATCAAGCTCGAAGCCGAGCTTACCCATCCATTGAGCCATCAGCTTCCGGTCAAGCTCGACCTTGTCGCGGGCATAGATTGCCTCCTGCCGATAGAGCGGCAGGCCATCGGCATACTTCGAGACCGCGATCTGGGCGAGAAGCGCTTCGGTTGGAATGCCGCCCTCGATGATGTGCGCGGGTGCGGCTGCCTGAACGATGCCGTCTTCGTTCTTGAAGGCATACTTCGGCCGCCGGGTGACGATGACGCGGAACTTCGCCGGCACGACGTCCAGCCGCTCCGAGACGTCTTCTCCGATCAGCACCTTCTGTTTGCCGACGTGCTCGGGCAGTTCATCTGGCTCGATCACCACTTCGACCCGTTCCAGATGAGGTGCAAAGCCCTTGCGTGGCCGGGGTGCACGTTTCCCATCAGGATCAGCGGCACCTTTGTTCACCTTGGCTCGGATTGCAGCGATGCCGGTCTCGATTTCCTCGAAGACGAAGGCTTGCTGCTCATCGTCGATCGTTGGAGATGCGAGCTTCTCCGATCGCCGGCCAAAGCGGGCACGATCGAAGGCTTTCAAGATCTGGGTCAGTCGTTCGATGCGTTCATCAGCATCGGCGTTTTTCGCCTTCAGATCTGCGACCTCGCTCTCGAGAGCATCGGTGCGCGCAGCTTTCTCGGCCATGGCAAGGACCATGGCCTTCAAGGTCTCTACATCATCCGGGAGCTGCAAATCGGGCGGCGTCATAAGGCCTACCAGAGCACATTTTGCTCCAGTTTTCCTGCCCTTTCAGACAGTTGATTCACTTCGCCGCAGGCCTTTACCCAACAATCTCCGGCGGCTTCACCGCCACCGAGCGGACCCGTTTCCAGTCCATGCCATCAACGAGCGCCATGAGCTGGGCATGGTTGAGCTGCACCCGGTTGTGCCCGATCCGAGGCCAGCAGAACTGCGCCTTCTCCAGCCGTTTCGAGTAGAGGCAGACCCCTGATCCATCCCACCAGACGATCTTGACCCGGTCTGCCCGTTTGGCCCGGAAGACATAGAGCGAGCCATTGAACGGATCACTGCCAGCATCACGCACCAGCGACAGCAGGCTGTCCGGCCCCTTGCGGAAGTCGATGGGATGGCTGGCGAGGAAAACCCTTACACCCGCGGGGATCATGCTGAACGAACCGCCCGGATCACGCGCTGCAGATGAGCTTCGTCAGCATCGACGGGAGCGCGCACGACGACATCGCCAATCAGAACTTCGATTATCGCAACGCCTGCGGATGGCGTGACTGCCTGATGACCGCTCGAGCCTGTGCTTTCTTTGTGAGGGCCAAGCGCGGCGCGACGCCAGCCAAAAAGTTGTGACGGGTGGATATCGAGCCGACGTGCAATCGCTGAGACGCTCGAACCAGGCTCAAGTGTCTCTGCCACTGCCCGCGCTTTGAAATCATCCGACCAGCGTCGACGAAGCTGCCGGGGCGCGCCCTCAAAGCGGTCCGCAACAGCCTCGATCATATGGAAAGTTCTAGTTCCAGAGCTAGGCGCAGACATAGAAGCTCACAGCGGTTCATCTTGTCCGCTACCGATACCCGACCGCTAAGCTGCTTCGCCAGATGGGGTCTGCTTGTCGCTTACCGTGATAAACTGCGTTTGCACGGAGATCGGCGAACTGACACTGGAGAACGATTTTTTATCCGGTGCGCTCGGCAAGGCGGGATTGCTGGGCGGAAAGAAATGATCGACCGTGAGCACAAGCTATCCGTCGTGCGCCAGGCGAAGCTTCTCGGCCTCAGCCGTGGAAGCGTCTATTATTCTCCACGCCCGGTGCCTGATGGCGACCTTGCCCTGATGCGGCGGATCGATGAATTGCATCTCGACTACCCGTTTGCCGGAAGTCGGATGTTGCAAGGGCTTTTGAAAGGAGAAGGTCTGGAGACCGGGCGGCTACACGTCGCCACGCTGATGAAGAAGATGGGTATCGAAGCGATCTACCGCCGCCCGAACACCTCGAAACCAGCGCCAGGTCACAAAATTTATCCCTACCTCTTGCGCAAGTTGGCCGTCACCAGACCCAATCAAGTCTGGGCCATGGACATCAGCTACATCCCTATGGCGCGAGGATTTGTCTATCTCTGCGCCGTCGTGGACTGGTTCAGCCGGAAGGTTTTGTCGTGGCGGCTGTCGATCACGATGGAAGCGGACTTCTGCATCGAAGCGGTCGAGGAGGCGCTCGCCCGCTATGGCAAGCCAGAAATATTCAACACCGACCAGGGATCGCAGTTCACCTCCATCGACTTCACCGCCGTGCTGAAAAAGGCGGAGATCGCCATCTCAATGGATGGCAAGGGGGCGTGGCGGGATAACGTCTTCGTCGAGCGGCTCTGGCGGTCGATCAAATACGAGGAAGTCTACCTCCACGCCTACAAGACCGCATCTGAGGCCCGCCTGGGCATTGGCGGCTATCTGACCTTTTACAATAGCCGACGCCCGCATTCATCCCTTGAACTGCCCCCCATTTCGACCGGACAGTCGGCATAAGCAGAAAGGCTCAAGCACAGGCTTGAGGACAGGCTTATGTCTAACGAGTATCGACACGTTGAATTGCTGACGGGTGATGTCCGCCGTAGACGATGGACAACCGAGCAGAAGCTGACAATCATTGAGCAGAGTTTCGAACCAGGCGAGACGGTGTCTTCGGCCGCTCGCCGCCATGGTGTTGCGCCCAATCTGCTTTACCGGTGGCGCAGGCTCTTGAGCGAGGGAGGTGCTGCAGCCGTGGATTCTGACGAGCCGGTTGTCGGCAATTCGGAAGTGAAGAAGCTGGAGGACCGCGTTCGCGAGCTGGAGCGCATGCTCGGCCGCAAGACGATGGAGGTCGAAATCCTGCGGGAAGCCTTGTCCAAAGCGGACTCAAAAAAACGGATATCGCGGCCGATCTTGTTGCCGAAGGACGGTTCCCGATGAAGGCTGTCGCCGACACGCTCGGCGTGTCCCGTTCCAATCTGATCGAGCGCCTGAAAGGCAGATCGAAGCCGCGCGGCTCCTATCACAAGGCCGAGGATGCAGAGCTTTTGCCCATCATCCGCAGGCTGGTGGATCAAAGGCCAACCTATGGCTATCGGCGGATCGCCGCGCTCCTCAATCGCGAGAGGCGAGCCGCCGATAAGCCTATCGTCAACGCCAAGCGGGTTCATCGCATCATGGGCAACCATGCCATGCTGCTGGAGAAACACACGGCCGTTCGCAAGGGCCGCCTCCACGATGGCAAGGTGATGGTCATGCGCTCGAACCTGCGCTGGTGCTCGGACGGTCTGGAGTTCACCTGCTGGAACGGCGAGGTCATCCGTCTCACCTTCATCATCGATGCCTTCGACCGGGAGATCATCGCCTGGACGGCGGTCGGCAACGCGGGCATCTCCGGCTCTGACGTGCGCGACATGATGCTGGAGGCCGTCGAGAAGCGGTTCGCAGCCACCCGAGCCCCGCACGCAATCGAGCATCTCTCCGACAATGGCTCGGCTTATACCGCGAGGGACACGAGGCTGTTTGCCCAGGCGCTCAATCTGACGCCTTGCTTCACGCCGGTGGCCAGTCCGCAGTCGAACGGCATGTCGGAAGCCTTCGTCAAAACACTGAAGCGGGACTATATCCGCATCGCAGCACTACCGGACGCCGAAACGGCGCTCCGGCTCATCAACGGATGGATCGAGGACTACAACGAAATCCATCCCCATTCCGCGCTCAAGATGGCTTCCCCTCGGCAGTTCATCAGGGCTAAATCAAACTAGCCGACATGTCCGGTGAAACGGGGAGCACTCCATCCCTTGACCGGCAGACGCCGGATAAGGCCTACTTCAACGCGCTGGCACCAATGATGGTGGCGGCATAATCGAGGCGGAAATCCACTTAGCGAAACGCCCGAAGCTGTTCAGACAAACCGAGCCACCTCTTCCATCTCTCCACACCCGAAAATGGGTTCGCCGGACGCTCACATTCAGTATGCGCCGTCTACGCCCCATTGATTTTTCGGTTTCAGCTACTCGGCCGTGCTGGCTGAGGGCGGGATGTGATCTCACAGGACGCTCACCACTCAGTCAGGGAACCGCTCCAGTCCCATTTTCCGCGACACGCTCCAGCCGCTCGCTATGCTTCAACGGTCGGAAGACGTTCTACAATCCAGCTTATATGCTGTCGGGTGTGCATTGCTTCAGGAAACGCCCAGATGGCGCCTCTCAAAAGCATAACGGCTAGGGCTAGCGTCGCAATTACCTGCCAAGGTTTCATGTCCCGCTCCTGCTCTCATTACCTTCAGCTAGCATCCATAATTATGGAACATGGTGAAGTTGAGGTTAACGTGAGCCTGTTCAGTCAAGCTTGAGCGGTCTGTATTCTGACTGTCTTGAGGAGACCATCACTCGTGCCGTAAGGCGGCTGCCATCCCAAAAATTGCATGCTCTCACTGACGTCCACCTCTAGGTTTTCGGTCAATCGAAGCACAGCCTGTCGCTGCATGAGGATCTCTCCTGCATATTTCATGGTGGTCAAAGGTACCGCGATGGATCGAGGAGTCTTCCCATAGGCTGTGGCGAGATGGCGTAGAATCTCATGGGTAGACAGTGCCTCGTTGTCGCTCGCCAGAAGTAACTGATTGGCGGCGTTGGGGTGATTGATTGCCACGCGCAGGAAATCTGTCAGGTTGTCGATGAATATCATCGACCGTTTGTTTTTCACGTTGGGGAAGATGGACGGGAGACCGCTTTTTGCCCATTTCATTAACAGTCTGAAGTTGCCGCCTACACCTGGACCGTAGACCAAAGGGGGTCTAACCACGGTCACTTCCATGCCGGTGGATTTGCTAAGTTTGAACAGTCCGCATTCGGCCTCGAACTTCGAAATCGCATAGGGGTCTTGAGGGTTTGCCGGTGAGGCTGAGTTGAACGGCTGGCCTTCTTCCGTCCGCTCGCCATTTACCTTGATCGTGCTTACGAATATGAAGCGGCGTAAGCCAAGGTCTGCGGCCTGGCGTGCCAGGTTCAGCGTCGAATGGCAGTTGGCTTGGCGAAAAGTTTCCAGGGGATCCGACGCGGTCTCCCTCATGACATGCACTCTTGCAGCCAAGTGAACGACACAATCTACGCCTTGCAACTGCTTTGACCAATTCGTTTCCGGACCGTATGACTGAATGCGTTCCGCGTTTGGGCCGTTCTTACGTGAAATTGCCCGCACATTCATGGCATTGTTGCGTAAAGTCTGAACCAGGTTTGATCCGACAAAGCCTGAGGAACCTGTTACCATGATCAAGCTCATGGTTGAACATCCAGAATGGTCGGTGTTTCAGCCGAGTACGGTAATTTATGTTTTCTCTCGGCGTCGATGACTGAAAACAGAATTTCTCTGGCTGCGTCTTCGTCCTCGCCCTCGACCGCCTGGTAAAGGCGTTTCAGAGCTGACGTCAGTTCATAATGTCCGATCGCGGATGCATCGGCGCGCAGGATCTTTGGATGCTTAGTGTCCTTGGCGTTCTGACGGTCGTAAAATAGTTCTTCGAACAGTTTTTCGCCTGGGCGCTTGCCGACAACCTCGATCGCTATGCCGGGTTCGTCGGTGCCGGCTCGGCGGATGTTGAAGCCAGCAAGTCGTATCATGTTCTCGGCGAGGTCGCCAATCCTGATCGGTTCGCCCATGTCGAGCAGAAAAACATCGCCGCCGGATGACAAAGCTCCGGCCTGAACAATCAGCTCTGCCGCCTCGGGTATGGACATGAAATAGCGGGTCATATCAGGATCGGTGACGGTGACCGGCCCACCTCTGGCAATTTGTTGCTTGAACAGTGGTACGACAGAACCGTTCGAGCCGATGACATTGCCAAAGCGAACGGCACAGAAGGTCTGGCCCGTTCCGTGGTTGTTTGCTTCAGTCGACATATGGCGGACGATCAGTTCGGCCCAGCGCTTTGTCGCCCCCATCACATTGGTGGGGCGAACAGCCTTATCAGAAGATATGAGAACGAAGCTTTCGACGTTTGCTGAGGCTGCAGCTTTTGCAACTGTCAGGGTTCCAAATACGTTGTTGCGGATGCCCTCCAGTGTATTGGCCTCGAGCAGGGGCACGTGCTTGTGTGCTGCGGCATGATAAACGACATTGACGCCGTGTGACGAGATCGTTCTCTTGATCAGACGTTCATCGGTCACCGAGCCAAGGACTGGAACGATTTGGCAGCCTGTTTTTTGCGAAAGCTCCTGCTCGATCGAATAAAGCGCAAACTCGTTTGCCTCCAGAAGTACCAGTTTTTCTGGATTCCACCCTGAAATCAGGCGGCATAGCTCCGATCCGATAGAACCGCCGGCACCCGTGACCATTACCGTCTTATGCGTAACAGCGTTTGCAAGGAGCCCTCTGTCCGGTGGCACAAAAGACCGGCCGAGCAGTTCGTCAATCTCGATTTCTCGGATCTGATTCACAATGTAGCGACCGTCAACGATGTCGGACAAATCCGGTATGCTGCGAACCTTTACGCCAAGGCCGGTCACCCTGGAAACGATTGAGTGGCGTGTTTCTTGTGAAAGAGACGAGAGGTTAAGGACGATCTCGCGGATGCCATATCGCTCGATGAGGCTTGGTAGTTGGTGTCCGGGAAAAACGCGGTAGCCAGCAACATCACGGCCCTGGTTTGCTGGGTCGTCATCGACCAAGCCCATGACATAGCGGTTGCCATGGCCTCTGAGGGCGCGAGCCAGCAATGCGGCCGACGGCCCAGTGCCATAGATCAAGATTGGTTCTTCGTCACGCCGCATGCCCGTCCCGACATTCAAGATCCATTTCGCAGCGAAGCGGGAGCTGCCGATGATGATTGTGCCAAGCATGAAGTAGAGCAGCGGCACTGAACGCGGAACGATGCCCTGGCCTGACATCTCAAGGAGAAAGACGACAATGACCCAACTCATTGTCGCGATCGCCATCGCCATGATGATCGTCCAGATCGCAGCCTCCGGTAAATAGCGGATGACCGACCGATAGAGGCCAAGGCGAATAAAAACCGGGATGGCCACGATCGGCGCAAAAAACGCGAGAAGAAGTCGTTCGGACGTAATCGCAGGTGTCCATTCAGACAGGCGAAGCGCGTAAGCCCCCCAGAGAGCGGCCAGAAGCAAAGTGGTGTCTAAGGCCACAAGGAAGACGCGCTTCCAGCTCCGTGGTGTCCGGACAATCCTGTCTCTCAACGCACGAACAAGCGGGTGTTCCGGCAGGTGAATTCTACGCATCTCTTTTTACTATTTCCAAGGGGAGGCTTTTCAGTGGGAGACACCCTTGAAGCCTAGAACCTTAACACTTGTCATGGCGATAATCTTTAGATCAAACAGAAAGCTGGATCTACGCATATAGTCGACGTCATACGCAACTTTCTCTGGTATCGCCAATTCGTCGCGACCATTCACCTGCGCCCATCCGGTGAGACCGGGCGAGAGCTGGTGCACGCCTTCCATAGTTCTCGCGGCTATGAGGTCGTCCTGGTTGAAGAGTGCCGGACGAGGACCAACAAGACTCATTTGTCCGATGAGAACGCACCATAATTGGGGCAATTCGTCCAAACTTGTCTTGCGAAGGAAGCTGCCGATCGGGGTGAGGTGCCGGGATGGATCATCTAGCAAGTGCGTTGCAACGGCTGGCGTGTTGGTCCGCATAGTTCGAAACTTTGGCATCTGGAAAAGCTCGTTATTTTTCCCCACTCTGCTGGACCAATAGAGTGCTGGGCCAGGTGATGTTACTCGCACAGCAATGGCGATAACAACCATAGGCAAAGAGAATGCGAGTAGCACTGCAATTGAGGCAAGTATGTCAATAATTCGCTTCGCAGTCATTTTAAGTCCGATCGTACCCAAGGCTCGCATCTGAGGTCCAACGCTGTGCTACTCGACTGTGACCGACTTGGCCAGGTTGCGCGGCTGGTCGACGTCGGCCCCCATAAAGACCGCCGTGTGATAGGCGAGCAGCTGGATCGGGATGGAATAGACCATTGGGGAGATGATCTCGGCGACCTCGGGCAGCACGATGGTGGCCATGGTCTCGAGCTTTGAGGCAGTAGCGCCCTTCTCGTCGGTGATGAAGATGATCTTGCCGCCGCGGGCGGCCACTTCCTGCATGTTTGACACGGTTTTTTCGAAGAAACGGTCGAACGGCGCGATCACGATCACAGGCATGTTCTCATCGATCAACGCGATCGGCCCATGCTTCAGCTCGCCAGCAGCATAACCTTCGGCGTGGATATAGGAGATTTCCTTGAGCTTCAGCGCACCTTCAAGCGCCAGCGGATAGCTGGTACCACGGCCGAGATAGAGCACGTCCTTGAACTTGGAGAGATCGCGCGACAGCGCCTCGATCTGCGGCTGCACCGCGTTCAGCACCTGGCTCATGATGCGCGGCATCTCGGCTAGGCTCTTCACCAGCTGCTTTTCTTCCGCTTCCGTGATTGTGCCGCGAGCGCGGCCGGCGGCGAGCGCCAAGGAGGCAAGCACGGCCAACTGGCAGGTGAAGGCCTTTGTCGAGGCAACGCCGATCTCCGGACCGGCGAGGATCGGGAAGACGGCATCCGATTCGCGGGCGATCGTCGATTCCTTGACGTTCACCACCGCACCGATCTTCAGACCATTGTCACGGCAATAGCGGAGTGAAGCCAGCGTGTCGGCGGTTTCACCGGACTGCGAAATGAAAAGGGCTGCCTGATCCTTCGACAGCGGCATTTCGCGGTAGCGGAATTCCGAGGCGACATCGATTTCGACCGGCAGGCGGGCATAGCGCTCGAACCAGTATTTGCCGACGAGGCCCGCGAGATAGGCGGTGCCGCAGGCGGAGATGGCGAGGCCACGGAGGTTGGCGAAATCGATCTCGTTCGCTGCATCGCGAACGGTATGGTTGGCGAAGTCGACATAATGCGACAGCGCATGCGAGATCACTTCCGGCTGCTCGTAGATCTCCTTTTCCATGAAGTGACGATGGTTGCCCTTGTCGATCATGTAGGCGGAAGCCGAGGAGATCTGCACCGGGCGATCGACCGGATTGCCGTCGATGTCGAAGATGTGGGCGCCCTGCTTGCCGATGACCGCCCAGTCGCCGTCATGCAGATAGGCGATGCGGTTGGTGAAGGGCGAGAGCGCGATCGCATCGGACCCAAGGAACATCTCTCCGTCGCCGAAACCGATCGCAAGCGGCGGACCGGAGCGTGCCGCCATGATCGTCGACGGATCGTCCTCAAAGATGACGGCGAGCGCATAGGCGCCGGTCACATGGCGCAGCATCTCGTGCATGGCTTCGCGGCGGCCCAGGCCTTGGCGGCGATACTTGGCGAGCAGCTGCGCGACGACTTCCGTGTCGGTCTGGGTGGTGAAGGTGGCGCCTTCGGCCGCCAGTTCTTCCTTGATCTCGGAAAAATTCTCGATGATGCCGTTATGAACGACAGCGACGCCCTCGACGAAATGCGGATGAGCGTTGGTTTCGTTCGGCACGCCATGGGTTGCCCAGCGGGTGTGAGCGATGCCGATGGATCCGGGAAGCGGATCGCCGGCAAGCTTCGTCTCGAGATTGAAGAGCTTGCCTTCAGCACGGCGGCGATCGAGCTTGCCGTCGTTGATAGTGGCAACACCGGCGGAATCATAGCCGCGATATTCGAGCCGCTTCAAGGCGTCGACCAGACGCTCCGCCACAGGCTTGTTACCGACGATGCCGACGATGCCGCACATGAAATTCTCCGTTCCATAACAATCACGCGGCTTTTCCTAGCGGTTTCATCGCAATAGGCAATTGTGCGTGAGGTCAAATTGCATTTCGTGTCTTAAGGCAGTCTTCGCTTTTCAATGGGTCGTAAAGCGCTGTCGATCGGATGTGTTTTGATGCGACAGTTCGGCCCAGTGAAAAGCGGAATTGGTTTTTAGCGGGGGGGTAAATGACCAAGGATCCCCAGTGCTTCACGGGCGACTGTCTGCCAGGTCCTCAAACTTGATTTTGCTTCACTGATGCGTTGCCGAATGCGGCGCTGAAACTCAACCTTTTCCTCCAGATCATTTATGATGATCGCCAAATCAGCAGCATTGTCGGGTTCGAAGTAGAGCGCGAGATCGCCGCAAACTTCTCGCAGCGCGTCAGCCGTCGAACAGGCAGCCGGAGTGCCGCACCAGAGCGCTTCACCCGCAGGCAGGCCCCAGCCTTCGAGCTTGCTTGGCATCACCAAGGCAAGTGCGCCTTTGTAGAGTTTGACGAGATCGGTCTGGTTCGGATTGTCGATGAAAATCAGTCGATCCTGGATGGCATGAAATTCCGATCTAGATGCGTAGCGACGCAAGCGCTTTCTGTGGGAGCCGGCAATCACGAGCTGAGGCACCAGTTTTCCATTCGCACGCAGTTGCCGCAGGGCCTCGAGAACAACCTCAATGTTTTTCCGGCCGAGATTAAGGGCAACGGTCAGAATATAGGGTTCTGCCGGTATGGAGATCTCTGAGGGTTCGATGCCGTCAGGACAGTGGTGGACGAGTTGTACCACGTTCGCGGGGCCACGTGGTCTGGGAAGCATGCCCTTGTCCACAAAGCTTTGGAGCTCTTTTGCCGTGAAGTTCGAATTCGTCAAGATTTGGCCGGCCCGCTCGATCAGGAAGCAGTTGTCGGCCAGGAAGTTGCGATCGAGCTTGCGAAAGCGTTTCGTTGCGCCGTCATGCAGCGGCATGAAATCATGCAGCAATGGTACGATGGCCGCTTTTGATCCTCTGTCATTCAGCACCCTGACCATGTCTACGATCAGTTTCGGGCGGGCTGCGGAGAAGAAGGTGCCGGCTTCGATTGCCACTGGCTTGAGATGTCCGGCATGTTTCAGCCAATGATCCCTGTTTTTCTTTTGTGTCATCAGGTTCGAGAAACGGAAGATAAACGGGAGGATTGGGTTCTTGCCGAAATAGGACCTCACCCATTTCTGGCCGACATCCTTTGGCAGATCGAATTCGACACTTCCGTCTGCTCGCTTGTGCCATGTCACTTCGTAGAACTGCTTTGTGCCAAAGGAAAAGACGACGAAGCGAATATCGTCCTTCAGAAGTGCTGACTCCCGGCCGATTTCGTGCACCGTCCGGGCTATCCCGTAATACTGCGTGCGCTTGCCGGAGGTTGAGATCAGCGCCTCGGTGAGATCGAAATAGAGGGTGGCGCTCATCTACTTCCCTTGTCCTGCATGCTGTTTGATAAAGCATAGAGTATACCTGAGAGCAGACAGAAGTAATGCGTGTAGAATTTCAGGTTCAAGAACGCATCAAACATCATCGCTAAGCCCCAAAACAGCGACACACCAATGGTCAGAACGAGCCTGTCGGCAGTCGACAACCCCTTTGATATGAACCAGGGGATTGCAAGGAAAACCAGCCCGAGCGTGAGCTGTATCAATCCGCCTGTGACCAGCCAGGTCAGATACTGATTGTGGTTGTGCTCATAGCCATAGGTCGCATGGATCAGCTTTTGCAGATAAAGTGAGCCATGCCCGAATATCGGGCTCTCTTTGATTGCGGCGACCGACGTCTCCCACATGGCAAGGCGGTGACTGATGGCCTCATCCTTCGTGACTGAGGCTGCCTGATCGGTTTTGACTTCAACTTCAGCTGGCGGCGGTGTGGTTGCCAAAACTTCCCCGGTCTCCGGCGCCGGGACGGTGTTGATGGCAGTTTGCTCCTCAGTCTCCGTCAGCTGTGACGCCATGGTCTGGAAGGTTTCGAAAGTCGATGAAAAGCGGCTCGCAGGGCCGCAGTCGGTCATCACGCCGATGAAGAACGAGACCAGCAGACCGGCGCCGGCGGCTAGGCCCATATGATACCAGCTTGGGATTCTGCTCTTTAACGAAGGCAGAAAACCAAGGATCAGGAAGACGCCGAAGACCCCAACTTGTGCAAGGGCCACGCCCCGGGATCCAGTATAGGTGGTCGAGATGACGATGCTGAATGCCATAAGGGTGACGCGAAGCCAACGCTCAGACCCGGTCAGCTTCTCCCAACCGACCAGACAAATGAAGGTCAGCGTCGAGAACAACAGGGCAGGGATGAACGGCCATGGCGCAAGTCCCCTGACCCGACAGGCATCACGGATGCCGGCAAACATCATATAGGACAAGACAAGGAAGCACGCGATCAGCAGCCAGGGCATGACCCTTTGAAAAAGCAATGCGAGGTTTCTGATCTGCAAACCGCGAACCAGTCCGACGACCAGCATGGCAATGGCAATCGCATAGGATTCAAGGCTTGGATTGACGGGCCTTGGATCTGAAGTCTCAAGGCCTGTGAAAAAGAAGAGCGCGAAAAGACAGTAGCCGAAATAGAGGCCGAAGGGGATCAATAGGCTCCAGATTGACACGTGATAGTGCCTGTTCTTCAGAGCATGTAGGAGGAAGGGAATAGGCAACACACCAGCGATCACCAGAAGCGGCGTGACCTGGCTGCCGAGAAACAATGCAACGGCAAGCCCGGTGAGGAACAACATGTCGGTCAAGCGCCAGAGTCGGTCGAGGTGGGTGTTCATGATGCCGTTTCGGATCGTCTAGTGCCTATTTTCTGCCGTTTCTGTCGGAAACTTCAAGCAGGGTCGATAGTCATCATTCACGCTCGCAAAGCATATTGGAGCCTCACGACATCATCGCGCAGCCTTCGAATATAAGTGCCAAGCCGTTTCCATTTGGGAAACTTCACAGACCGGTAGATGTCTCGGGTTGCAATTGTAGTCCCCCCTTGTGCAATCGTCGCGATATTGTCGCGCGATGTATAGACCCTTGCTCCATGGTCCCAGCCTCTCTCAAGCGCAGCATCCCAAGGATAGCGCATGATGGTCAAGTGCTTGATCAGCTGCATGGCGCCTCGTCTCGTCACGCCGTAGCAAGCCGACGACCCCAGAGGACCGTGGATGGCACGACCGAACTGATCTCCAAGGGCCGAGGCTGCGCTTCGCTTGAAGCCGACCACGCGATGATTGAAAAACTTGATCACATCGGCCTCTGGCATGGCTATAAAGGCCGCCATTGCCCGGTCTTGCAGATCGGGTGTCAACTCGACATCATCCTCGATGATCAATCCAACATCGACACCGCTGTCGAGGAAAGTGTGCAGCGCTCTGATATGGCTTCGGTAACAACCATATTCGCCAGCGAGCATCAGGCGCCCGGTGTTGCGGCGAAAAGCGAGATCATCGGTTGCTTCGCGCTCATCTTTCGCTGTCCATTTGCCATCGACAGCGGAGACCCTGGTCACGCCGAGGCCGAGTTCGTTTGCCCGGCTCGACAGTCTTAGCCAGCGATCGGTCGATCGATCGAGATTGATCGCGAATAATCGAATGCTCATGAAGGTGTTCCTGCTCGTCCTCAAACCTGACGCTTCAAGAGGACATATGGTGTGATGTCTGTCTTTAACGGTCGATATCCGGGTAGATCAGCGCAGCTCGCATCGGCGATGATAAAGTCGGCAACCACCTCTGCTTGTTTGGCAATGCTGATTTTGTAGAAGCGTTGCATGTATGTGTGCAGTGCCCAGTCTTGCCAGGCGTTTTCGCAGGCGCTGATCGACGGTTTGCAGTTACTCTGACCAGCACAAACAGTCCTTTCGATAGCCGTAGCTTGTTCGATTGTCCGTGTATCTGTCCCTGAGCGACCGATATTGGCGATGACAATCACAACGGAAGCCACCAACACTGCCAATGCCGCCATGCTGAAGATCTTTGCCCGCTCGTCTCTCAGTCGCGACAGAGCTTCCATGATCGTTGGCGAAACGAGAATTGCAAAACCTGCTGAATAGAAAAACAGCGATGTGTTGAAATAGAAGTTGGCAACGCGGGGGCTAAGCGCGATCGGCAAAGATGCAGACATCCCAATCAGGATCAGGAATGCGGCCCGTTTGAAGCGCGGATCCCGGTAGAGGCTAATGCTGCGCCCCAGCCCGAAGCGCCAGCTTACAAGGGCCGTGAGCGCGAGAATGGCGAGAGAGTAGCCGTTGACGCCTAGTATCTTGCGGAAGACGTAGAGCCCGCCGCCATACTGGCCGCGGGCCCCGCTCAAGCTTGAGGCGAGCTGAGCTGTAACATAGCGATCTAAGGCCTCGTGTGACGCTTCAAATGCGTAGAGCGTTGCGACAAACAGGACGATTACAGCGAGAATGATCAAGCTGTCGAGCACCATGACGAGGAATGCCGGCCGACGAAATACCAGCCAGTAAATGGCGGGGGCTGCGAGCGGAAAGAGCCCGACCGGTCCCTTCGTCATCAGGGAGAAGCATATGGCAAGGCCCGCCGTTGCGACGAGCGCCAGGCGCTTTGCGGACAATGCTGGGGCCGGTCGATCATAGGCGATGACCACGAGCAGAACCGCAGTCAGGGAGAAGACGGCGAGCAGGTTGTCGAGCAGGCCATTGGCAAAGCCCCAGTTCACCCGCCCGGCAATCAGCGCCATCACAAGGGCAAGGGGAAAGGCCTTCTGGACGACGACATCATCCTTGTTGAGCCGCATCCAGAGCTTGAACAGCAGTGTGGCTGAAACGATGAAGGTTAGAAGCGAAAATCCCTTCTCGACGGCGATCGTGTCACCGAAGATGGAAAAGCCGATTGCCTGCAGCCAGAACATCAGCGGCGGATGTTCGGCAAAGGTCGGGAAGAGCGTTTCTGAAAAATGGGGAGCCCACATCGTCCCGCGTCCCTCTGCCAGGTTTCTGGCAACGGTCGCGTAGATGCCTCCATCGAAGAACATCGAAACATGCACGAGCTGAACAAGGATCTGCAGGCAGACCGCAGCGCATAGGAGGATCCAGACGGCGTTGATGACTGTCTGTGAGGGCAGGGGGCTTTGAGCGGAGTTGTTGCTCATTTCCAGATAAACCTGTTGGCGATGACGAATTTCCAGACCGTGTCGATGGCAATGCCTGCAAGTGTCGCGATGAAGACCACGTGGATGAGGTTCTCATAGGCAAGGGTGGCTGCCGAGACATTGGCGACGATGCCGACGGCTGAAACGGCCAAGAACTTGAGATAGCCTGATACAAGACGCGGCCCGCGAAGACGCCGGTCATGGAAGGTCAGGAGATTGTTCAGGAGGAAGTTGCTGGTCGCGGCAACCAGTGTCGCCACTGTCTGGGCGGTCGCAAAGGATGCAGACAGGCCAAGTGCTGCGTAAAGCACGGCAAAGTGGACGAACACACCCGAGCCACCGACGAACAGGAATGATATGAGGTTCGCCGGCAGGATGCCCCTCGTCATCTTGCTCATCAGGAAGGTCGCGAATTTCCAAAGGACGTGGCTGTCGAGCTTCGATGTGCCATGTAGGCGGGTTCCGAAGTCGAAGAAGACTTCGCCATGGCGGAGCGTTTTGTCCGTATAGAGGATGTCCAGGAGCAGTTTGAAACCCGGATCGCCAAGCTCGGGTGCGAGCTTCAGAAAACGATCGCGGCGGATCAGGAAGAAGCCAGTCAGGGGGTCGGAGAGCTTTCTGCCGATCACAAAACTGCTGAAGGCATTGCCGATCTGCGAGAGTTTGCGGCGAAGCGGGGACAGTCCTTCCAGAGCCTGGTCGTCTTCGAGCCGGCGGGCGGCACTGACGATATCGAGACCCTCGCGCTCCAGGCGTTCTACCATTTCGATGACGACAGCTGGATCGTGCTGCCCGTCGGCGTCCATGACGCAAAGCAGATCGCCCCTGGCACTCAGCAAGCCCTGGATGCTGGATTTGGCAAGACCACGATCGGTAAACCGAATGATGGGGCGAACGCGCGGTTCAATCTTGCCGTAGTCAAATGCCTTTTGAGCTGTACCATCGGCGGAATTGTCGTCGACAAAGAGCAGTTCCCAGTCGTGGTCTGCGAGTGCCGTCTTCACGCGCTCGGCGAAGGGGATGACGTTTTTGACCTCGTTGTAGGTCGGCGCAATGATCGAGATATGTTTTGGCAGCACAGGTTCAGCCTATCGATGGTTCGCTGATGGTCGAAGCTCATGCGGGGAACCTTCTCCCTCGAAGCTGACCTGCCTGTCCTGAGTGATCATACTCATACTCCAAAGTCCCCGTCCGGGATTTTACAAGCCGCATTCCCCGTTCCCACGGGCTCGGTAGCATCTGGGCGCTGATGCAGCAACAGGCTGTAGCATGCTTGGTTGTTGAGGACGCTTGGCTTCTCGCCTGGGCAATGCATGTCAAACCTATTTTGCAATCGACAACATGTCCCATAGGTTGACAGTGGTTGTGGCGCGGTTGGGATCTGTCCAGCGAGGCATTCGCGTGGGGGCCGGGCTATCACTGGGTCGCGGATCGGCGAACTGTCGCATGATCGTGACAGTCCTCTCTCGCCTGCATCGTGGTTTGCACTTGCAGAAATCCTCAAACGATCTCAGTTTCTTGAGCCTCGAAGCCTTGGTTTCGGGACGCCGGCAAAGAGACGGGAAAGAGGAGTGTCACCAGTTATCTTGAGGATTCGAGTTGCGGCTGTCTCATCGCAAGCCTCGCGTAAGCTAAGGCGGCGAAACAATCAGTATTGCATATCAGGAGTTGCTATGAGCCTTTATGGGACCATGCGGACGGGCGTCTCAGGAATGTCTGCCCAAGCGAACCGGCTGAGTACTGTTGGCGAAAACATCGCCAATGCCTCGACGACGGGGTATAAAAAGGCGTCGGTGCAGTTTTCCTCGATGATCCTGCCCACAACCAACGGTGCTTACAATTCCGGCGGCGTCCAGACAGATGTGCGCTATGCAATCTCCAGCCAAGGGACGTTCAGCTACACGACCTCCTCAACCGATCTGGCCATCAACGGCCGGGGCTTCTTTGTCGTTGAAGGAGCTGACGGGACCGAATACCTCACTAGAGCCGGCAGCTTTGTTCCACAGGATGACGGCACGCTTCAGAATGCTGCGGGCTTCACCCTGATGGGTTACGAATACTCGTCCACGGCAGATCCGACAATTGTCGTCAATGGATTTGACGGGCTGACCCAGATCAACCTGTCAGCGGCGACGCTGACCGCCACACCAACGCGGAGCGGTGTTCTTGATGTGAACCTGCCGGCGACGGCCGCCGTCGGCTATACCAAGGCAACTTCGCTTGTCGCTTATGACAGCCAGGGCAGCCCGCGCTTGCTTGATTACATCTACACGAAAACTGCCGACAACACCTGGGAGCTGGATGTTCAGTTCAATGGCCTTTCGGTATTGACGCCTACCTTTGCGCCGACATCCGTGATCGATATCGCTGGCAATCTCGATATGTCGGCTGTCGTTGGGTCAACGGTGACGGGCAACTATTCGCTTGTCGACACCGACGGTGTGACACGCCCATTCAGCGTGACTTACACCCGCACAGCCACTGGCTGGGATCTGGAGTTCGACCATGCGGGAACAGTGTTCGCGACGGATTATATCGATGACAGCGAGTTTGACGGCGCTGGCAACTACATCGATCCTTTGCCGGAAGTCATCCCGCCAATCACCGTGGGCACCTGGTCGACCGGCACCATCAACATGTTCTTCTCCGGCCTGACCTCGGTCGCTGCGCCGTTTTCGCTCACCGCTGCAATAGACGGGACCCCGGCGATTGCCGGGTCGCTGATCGAATTGACCTTCGATGCAAATGGCCAGCTGGTGAGCCCTTCAGAAATTGAAACCGAAGCTGTGACCATTGACGGCGCGGTCTTGAACGGCCTTAGGCTCGACATCAGTGGTTCGACACAATTGGCTTCCGATTTTGCCGTGACCAGTGGCCGTGTGGATGGCAATGCTGCCAGCGACGTGGTCGGCTACGAGATCAATGACAAGGGAATTGTCTTCCTGAAATATTCAAACGGCGATCTTCAGCCGAAATACAGGCTTGCAATCGCGGACGTGCAAAGCCCGGACAATCTCAATCCTGTCTCTGGCAATGTCTACTCGCAAAGCAATTCGTCTGGGGTCATCGTGATGGGCTATGCCGGCAGCAGCGGCTACGGCAGTATTCTATCCGGTGCGCTGGAGGATTCGAACGTCGATATCGCCGAGGAACTGACGGCCATGATCGAGGCGCAAAGAAACTACACAGCCAATTCGAAGGTGTTTCAGACCGGCTCCGAACTGATGGAAGTCCTGGTCAACCTGAAGCGCTGAGGCATTGCCTTCTAGATTGTCTTAGGCATACGCGGCTCCTTCGTTCCGATCATTTATGTGTTTCTTGAGCAACCAGCCGTGCCGACCGACGCTTCACGGAGGAAGCCAGATGCCACGGGTCTCTAAAGGACCACTGTTGGCATAAAGCTAGCTTGGTCCCCGGCAGCCTTTTTGTAGCAGGTCGGCATCAGCGGAATGCGCTCAGTCACTCAAAGTGAGATGGACCGGTTGAGTTGAACCGGTGGCCTAGTCCCGCACCCATTTCGATGGCCATGCGGGTGTGGGTTTGATCCGGGTCGAGATCAGCTTGCAGGGCGTCTGCGGCTTGTGGCTTCAAGAGTGGCGAGATGATTGCCGGGGTGGTTTCGAGGGATCGCTGGAGATGCTCGGCCTGCACGATCAGCGAGGACCCTACTTCGCCCACGCCAGACGCTTCAGGCAGCCGCAGCGCTCGCGAGGGAGACCGGTTGCGACCTGCGCCTGCTTGTGGATGTATTGGCAGGCGAAGCGCGCGGTTGCAGCTGTGCAGGCGAAGGAAACGGCTCGCTATTCCGTTTGATGCTGTGCGTAAGCAGCAACTTATGCTGACGTCCCGCCATGGCTTGAGCCGGCGAGCTTTTGACGCCGTTGGTCAGCTTTAAACCGTTCCGCGGCGCTAGGGCCGTAGGCCTGTCGCGTTTAGATAAACAGCATACAGGTTCCGCGTTGCCGTGATGTAGAGCCGGTTGCGATCAGGGCCGCCAAAACAGACATTGCTCACCGTTTCGGGGATCAGGATCTTTCCGATCACGCGGCCATTGTGATCCAGGCAATGCACGCCATCGCCTGCACTCGTCCAGATGTATCCAGCGCTATCCAGGCGCAGACCATCATACATCCCATTGCTACATTCGCTGAAGAGACTGCCGGGGTTTAGACTGCCTTCAGATGAAAGCTCATATTTCATGAGGCGAGCAGGCATTGTGCCACTGTCGACCACGAACAAGGTCGCTTCGTCCGGCGACAGGGCGAGCCCATTGGGCTGAACCAGGTCGGTCACCACGGCATCGAGTTGTCCGTCAGGACGCAGCCTGTAGACATTGCGGCTTTCAATCTCGCTTTTCGCGCGTGACCCCTCATAAGGGGTCGAGATGCCATAGCTTGGATCGGTGAACCAGATATTGCCTCGGCTGTCGGCAATCACGTCGTTCGGGGAATTCAGCCGCTTTCTTTCAAAACGATCGGCAAGGATTGTCAGGCTGCCGTCGTGTTCGCGGCGGGTGAGACGCCGCGTGAGGTGTTCGCAAGCGATCACCCGTCCTTGACGATCGAGCGTATGGCCATTGGCAAAATTGGAGGGGGCTTCGAAGCTTGCCACGGTGTCGTTGACCTCGTCATATCGCATCACCCGGTTGTTCGGAATGTCGGAGAAGAGAAGGTGGCGGGCGGCCGGCACGTAGACCGGTCCCTCAAGCCAGCGTCCGCCGGTGTAGAGCAGGTCGACATGCACATTTGGCAGGATCAGCGATTTGAACGCCGGGTCAATGATCTCAAACCATTCCGTGTAACGCATAGCAGCCAAGCCCCCGACGAGATTAGAGTTTGTTCATCCAGCCTAAGCCCGCACGAGTGCCGGCCGCCGGACGATATTCGCAGCCGATATAGCCCTGGTAACCGATCGCATCGATCTCGGCGAAGATCCTGCGGTCGTCGAGCTCGCCCGTCATCGGTTCGTGTCGATTGGGCACAGAGGCGATCTGGATATGGCCGATGACCGGCGCCATCTGTCGGAGCGCCATGATCACGTCGCCATGCAGGATCTGCCGGTGATAGACGTCGAATTGCAGCTTCACATGGGCCGCATTCGTGTCAGCAATGAAGTCGACCGCGCGGTTGAAGTCGTTGAGGAAGTAGCCCGGCATGTCGCGACCGTTGATCGGCTCGATGACGAGACCAATACCGGCCTCGCCCGTGCGGTCGGTGGCGCGCTTCAGGTTCTCGCGGTAGGTCATGATGGCTTGCGGATCCATGGCTGGTGCAAGCCCCGCCATCATGTGCAGGAGTGGTGTGCCGATCACTTTTGCATAGGCGATTGCCGTGTCGAGTGCCGATGCAAAATCGCCCTCGCGGCCCGGCAGGGCCGCCATGCCGCGTTCGCCGGCTGCCCAGTCGCCGGGCGGCATGTTGAACAGTGCCTGGACAAGGCCGGCCGCCTGCAGGCGCTCAGCCACGACCTCGGCTTTATGATCATAGGGGAAGAGATATTCGACGGCCGTAAACCCGCAATCGGCTGCGGCTTGAAAACGGTCGAGGAAGGGAACCTCGTTGAACATCATCGACAGGTTGGCGGCAAACTTTGGCATGTCAGTCCTCGTCCTCCATGCCAGGCAGCTTGAGACCGGCAATCTTTGCCAGGAGACGCGCCACCGAACTGTCGTCGTCGCGTCCCATGCCGGCAGCTTCGGTCATGATGAAGAGCTGAAGTGCTGCACTTGCAATCGGCAGGGGAAATTTCGACTGGCGGCCGATATCCGAGACGATGCCGAGATCCTTGGTAAAGATCGCGACGGCACTATGCGGTGTGTAATCGCCTTCCAGCACATGCGGGATGCGGTTTTCGAACATCCAGCTGTTGCCGGCCGATTTGGTGATCACGTCAAAGACGCGGGAAATGTCGAGGTCCATGCTTTTTGCGAAGGTGATCGCCTCACAGGCGGCTGCGATATGCACACCTGCCAGCAGCTGGTTGACGATCTTGAATGACGATCCGATGCCAGGCTGATCGCCGAGTTCGTAGACGGTCCCCGCCATCGCATCGAGCGCTGGTTTGGCAGCGGCAAAAGCGGCAGGCGAGCCCGAGGCCATGAAGGTCAATTGGCCAGCATCCGCCTTCTTCGAGCCGCCGCTGATCGGGCCGTCGACATAGAGCAGCCCTGCTTCCTCGACACGGGCTGCAAACCGCTTGGCCTCAGCCGGCGAGATGGTGGCGCAAGCAATGATGACGCCGCCGGACTTCATGGCAGCAACCACACCGTTTTCGCCAAAGAGCACGGTCTCTGTCTGGGCAGCGTTCACCACAACGATGACGGCAATATCGGCGCCCGCTACAGCATCGCCTGGATTGCTGGCGGTGGTGCCGCCGGAAATCTTTAGAGCTTTTACGGCATCGGCGCTGATGTCGAAGCCACGAACCGCATGGCCGGCCCTCAGCAGTGAGCGCGCCATGCCGAGGCCCATGGAGCCGAGGCCGACCACGGCAACAGAGCAAAGATGAGACATCAGCGGAAGCTCCTTTTGTAGCCACGGATCAAAAGCATGGCCAGAATGATGACACCGAAGACGATCTGTCTGAAGGCTTCCGGCATCTGCAGGACTGAGAGGATGGAGGACAGGAGGGTGATGAAGATGGCGCCGACGATCGTGCCGCCATAACCACCCTGGCCTCCCATGATCGACGTGCCGCCGATGACCACGGCGGTGATGACAGGCAGCATATAGGGGTCGCCCATGCCCTGATAGGCCTGGTTGGCATAGCCGGCGAGCAGGATGGCGCCAATCGCCGTAAAGACGCCAGCGACGACAAATGTGAGGGTGGTGACGAGCCGAACGCGAATGCCGGAAAGGTAGACGGCCTTTTCCGAATTGCCCATGGCGATGAGATATTTGCCATAAACAGTTCGGTGCAGCAGGTAAAACATCGCCGCCATCACAATGAGCCAGAACAGGAAGGCGTTGGGGATGCCGAAGCTGCGCTCGAGCGACAGCGTGATCGACAGTGGCGGGGCCACGCCGCGCGGCTTGAAGCCACCGGTGAAGAAGACCACCGAGCCGATCAGCATGGAGTTCATCGCCAGTGTCCAGACCATCGACGGCAGGCGCAGGAAGGCGACGCCAATGCCATTGATCAGGCCGATCAGGGCACCGGTGGTAAGCCCGATCGGAATTGCGAGTGTGGCAAGTGTCGGGTCCTGCGAGCCGGCAATCGTCGTGGTGACAATGGCAATCGCGGTAATGGCAGCCGGCACCGAGAGATCGATGTGGCCAAGCAGGATGACCAGCGTTGCACCGGCCGCAATGATCCCGAGGAAAGAGGCGATCTGCAATTGCTGCAGGAGATAACCCGCCGTCAGAAACGTCGGCAGAATGCTGCCGCCGGCGGCCAGCAGCAACCCGCAGCCAAGGACGACGACGAGAACGGCAGGATCGACGGGAAGGCTTGGCCTTGATGATATCGCGCGGTCTGTCATTGGGCGAACAGCTTCAGTTTGTTGCGGACACGCAGCACGCCGACGGAGCCGAAGGCAATCGCGAGCGCCAGGATCAGCCCCTCGAAGAAGGGCTGGGCGAGGGGAGGAAGGCCGGAAAAGAACATCAGCGAGGCGACCGTCTTCAACAGCATGGCACCGACGGCGACACCAACCGCCGTGCCGATGCCACCGGCAAGCGAGACGCCGCCAAGCACGATCGCTGCAATCGAGTTCAGCGTATAAGTCGGACCGATTCCGGCGTCACCGGTCATCGTGACCATGGAGACATAGAGCCCGGCCATGCCGGCCATCAATCCACCGAGTATATGCGCCGAAATCCGCATCGTGGTTGTGTTGATGCCGGTGAGTTGCGCCGAATGCTCGTTTGATCCGAGTGCCTTCAGCGCTATGCCGAAACTGGTCTTGCGCAGCACGATGGTGATCACGATCACGGTTGTGATGATCAGCAGAAGGGAGGTCGGCACTGGTCCGATCGCATAGGTGAAGGCATCGGAGAGTTCGGAGTTCACCGTGCCGCCGGGAGTGGGCCTCAGATAGAGCGCGATACCGGAATAGATCGCTCCGGTCGCAAGGGTTGCGACGATCGGCGGGACATTGCCGAAGCAGACGAAGAGGCCGGTAAAGAGCCCGCAGGCCATGCCGACCAGAAGCACGGCTGCCATGCCAAAGACAAGCGATCCGCCATCGCCGGCCAGCGCAAAGGACGCCGTGACATTGGTGAGTGCCACGACCGCACCGACCGAGAGATCGATGCCGCGCACCAGAACGACAAAGAACTGGGCAAAGGCTGCAAACACCAGGAGCGTCGACTGGTTGGACCAGATCGTCAGAACATAGGTGGAGAGCCCCCGCGGATGGGTGGCGATGTAAAGCACGAAGAGGGCAACGAAGGCGATGGTCGGGATGATGACGCGCAGATTGCGTCGGATGTGGAGTGCGGTCATTGCACGGTCTCCGCCGCTGATGGGGCAAAGCTCAGGCCCATGGCGGCTGAAATCAGGTTCTCAGGCGTCAATGTGTCTGCGCTCAGTTCGCGCGCGATGCGGCCACGATAGAAGACAGCGACCCGGTCGCAAAGATGCACGAGCTCTTCGTAATCCGTCGACTGCATGATGATGGCGATGCCCTCATCGGCAAGGTCGGTTAGCAGGCGGTAGATCTGTGCTTTGGTCTTGACGTCAATGCCGCGCGTCGGGTCGAGGAGAAGCAGGCAGCGTGGCCCAAGCGCCAGCCATTTGGCAAGCAAGACCTTCTGCTGGTTGCCACCCGACAGCGACATGACGGGATCGGAGAGCTGGCCATAGGTCAGTTCGAGGCGTTCGAGAAGGGCAAGGCAGCGGGCGTCCAGCGCCTCGCGGTCGTCGTGAAGTCCGATACCGGCAAGCCGCATATTGTCTGATATCGGTAGCGGCTGGATCATGCCCTCGGTCTTGCGATCCTCAGGCACCAAGGCAATGCCGATCCCAGGTGATTTCGAGCGATGTGGCGAGCGGTTCTGGTACGGCCGGCCGTCAAGCTCGATCGAACCGGTAACGCCCGAAAGTGTGCCGAAGATTGCTTCGAGAACACGCTGCTGGCCCTGGCCTTCGAGGCCTCCAAGGCCATAGATCTCACCGGGGCGTACCGTAAAGCCGACATCGAAGAGTTCACCGGCGAATGACAAGTTTCGGACGGAGAGAAGCGGCGCAACATCTGCAGGCACAGCCGGGCGCGGTGGCGGGAACAGCCGGACCATGGTCTCGCCGATCATCAGCGACACGATGCTCTGGTTGTCGACGGTGCCGGCCGGGAAGGTGCGAACATGCTGTCCGGCGCGAAACACTGAGATCGTGTCGGCAAGTGCCTCGACCTCATGGAAACGATGGGAAATGAAGAGGATGCAGCAACCTTCGTCGCGCAGCTTGCGGATGACGGTGAACACTTTCTCGACGGCGGAGGCACCCAGTGCCGAAGTCGCCTCATCAAGGATCAGGAGACGTGGTTTCTGATAAAGCGCCTTTGCGATTTCCACCCGCTGTCGATCGGCGAGAGAGAGCTCGTCCACTGGCGTGTCGAGGGAAATGCTCTCGGCCCCGATCAGGTCGAGGGCGGCACGGGCTTCTTGATAAGCCTTGGCACGCATGAATCCGAACCTCGTCTGCGGGCGGGCAAGCGTGATATTGTCGCCGACGGACAAAGTCGGCAGGAGCGAGAGCTCCTGGAACATGCAGACGATACCGGCGGCTGAGGCCTGGCGCGTTCCGGAAAACCGGATCGATCGACCATTGAGGCGGATCTCGCCGGTGGTCGGCTGGATTGCCCCGGAAAGCAGTTTCATTAGGGTCGACTTGCCGGCACCGTTTTCGCCGAGGATGGCGTGTACGGAGCCCGGCCGGGCGGAAAAATCGATCGTCTTCAGGGCCTGGATCGGCCCATAGGATTTCGAAATCCCCGAAAGCTCGATGAGCGGAGCAGTCGTCATTCTGGCATGTCCTGGTATGGGTCGGACGGCGGCGCCCTATGAGGTGTCAGGCACCGCCGCCCAGCCGGGAGGATCAGGTATTGTCGGGCGTCTGGCCGAGCAGCTCTTCGGGGGTGAAGACCGGGAAGCAGTTCGGATAGCCTGTCGTCGTGTAGAAGGTGTCCGGCAGGTTCGGGAAGTAGTCGGTGCCTTCCTTCAGCTCTGCATTGTCCTTGTTCGGGATCGGCAGGAAGACCTTCTGCGGCAAGGCATTGCCTTCAAGCAGCGAGACCGCGGCTTCGAGCGCAACAGCCGACATGACCGGCGCCTGGGCGGCGGTGAGGCCCGGATATTTGCCTTCGGCGATCAGCTTGCGTGCACCGTTGCCAGCATCGCCACCAATCGGAACGACCGGGTGACCGGCATTCTTCATGGCATTCAATGCGCCGATCGTGCCTTCCTGGACCATCACTCCGTCGAAATTGCCATTGGTGGCGATCGCGTCTGCGGTGACCTTCTGCACGGTGCCGGCATCCCAGTTGCCAACCACCTGGACGACTTTGAGACCCGAATGCTTGTCGAGGACAGAGCGCATGCCGAGATGGTTGTCGCGGTCTGTCGCATTGCCCGGCAGGCCGGAGACTTCGAGCACGCTGCCCTCGACCTTGCCCTTGGCCTTCTCGATTTCGCGCACCACGGCTTCCGCCTTCATTGCGCCGAGCTCGAACTGGTTTTCATTCACTTGCACGATGGCATCCGTGTCGAGCACGTTGTCGAAGGGCACAAGCACTGTGCCGGCCTGTTCGGCGCGCTTGATCACGGAGGAAAACGCGGTCGGGTTGACGGCGATGAAGGTGATTGCGTCGTAGCCGGCGGCGATGAAGTTATCGATCGCGGCGATCTGGGCAGCACTGTCATTGCCAACTGAAACAACGGTGAATTCAGCGAGCTTTGCCTTGTTTTCTTCGCGTGCAGCCCAGGCCTTGGCGCCCTGGATAGCCGTCACGCGCCAGTCATTGCCGGCAAAGCCGTTGACGAAGGCAACCTTGTAGGGACCTTCGCGCTTCTCATACTTGATGACCTTGGCATTGTCGGGTGCTGCGGAGAAGCACTCCGGACGATGGGTGTCTTGGGCGCTAACGGCCGAAGTGAAACTGAAGGCGCAGAGCATCGCGGCCGACGCGACAAGCGCGGCCTTGTTAAAGGTTCTCACGGTGAACTCCTCCCGAAGTGTATCTCCCAGAAAGCGCCAATCTCAGCGCTAACATAATTTTTTAAGCACATCCTCTAGCCACGATCAAGCGAATTGTGTTAGCGCTGAGATAAAGTTTATGGCACGGTCCTGAAGTCGAGATCGCGTGTCGCGTATTGCCCATCAGTGCAATGCGGGAAGGGAGGAGTTGAAACGAATGCAGCCGGAGACGCCGACGCTCACTCATGTGGCTCAGCTGGCCAATGTCAGCGAGAATACCGTGTCCCGGGTCATCCGCAACAAGGGCTCGATTGCCGAGCAAACCCGCAAGCGCGTGCTTGAGGCCATCGAGGCACTCGGCTACGTGCCCAATCGGGCGGCCGGCTCGCTGGCCTCCTCGGCCTCGCTGATCATTGGCGTGATCTTACCCTCGCTCTCCAACATCGTTTTTCCTGAGGTTTTGCGCGGCATTCATGCAGGACTTGCCGACACGCCCTATCAGCCGATGATCGGCGTCACCGACTATGATCTCGGCAAGGAGCAGCAGCTCGTCTCCTCGCTTCTCGCCTGGCAGCCGACTGCCCTGATCACCACAGGCTTTGAACACACGGACGCGGCGCGCCGGATGCTAAAAAACAGTCGCATTCGCATCGCCGAACTCATGGACATCGACGATCAGCCGATCGATCTCGCAGTGGGCCTCTCCCATCGCCGGGCCGGTCGCGCGACGGCTGAGCATCTGGTGCGTTGCGGCTATAGCCGCATCGGTTATGTCGGCCACGATTGGACGGCCGACCGGCGCGCTCGCGCCCGCTATGACGGCCTCTGCGAAGCCCTGTCTGAAGCCGGCCTGTCGCTCTCCATCGAGAAGCGCCATGACGGTCCAAGCTCGACGATTGCCGGCCGCGACACGCTGGCAGGTCTTTTGGCCGAGGGTGCTGCTGTCGATGCCGTGGTGTTTTCCAACGACGACATGGCGGTCGGTGGCTTCATGCATTGTCTGGCCGGCGGGATACCGGTGCCCGAGCGGCTTGCGCTGTTCGGTTTCAACGGGCTGGAGATCGGCCAGGCGCTGCCGAAGCCTTTGTCGACCGTGCGCTCAAACCGCTTCAACATCGGCAAAACCGCCGTCGAAGCGCTTCTTGCGCAGCCAGAACGGCCGGGCGAGCCACAGATCATCGACACCGGATTTGCCATCATTGACGGCGCAACGGCCTGACCGCGCGCCAATTCATCGGAGACTGCCATGCTTTTGGGCGCCATTGCCGACGACCTCACCGGAGCCACTGACCTCGCGCTGATGCTGTCGCGGGAGGGCATGCGGACGATCCAGACGATCGGTGTGCCCAGAAAAGGCCTTGATCTCTCAGGAGTGGATGCGGTCGTGGTCGCGCTGAAGTCGCGCACCAATCCCGCAGCCGGAGCGGTCGCCATGTCGCTCGAGGCGCTTTCGTTTCTGCAGACGGCGGGTGCGACGCAGTTCCTGTTCAAGTATTGCTCGACCTTCGATTCCAGTCCCGCCGGCAATATCGGCCCCGTGACCGAAGCCCTGATGCAGGCGCTCGGTACGGACCTGACAATCGTCTGCCCGGCGTTTCCGGCCAATGGTCGCACCATCTACAAGGGGCATCTCTTCGTCGGCGACCAGCTGCTATCCGATAGCCCGATGCGCAACCATCCACTGACGCCGATGACCGACAGCTCGCTGGTGCGGCTGATGGCCGGGCAGTCCAAGCTGAAGGTGGGGCTGGTGAACCACGCAACGGTAGGCGAGGGGGCTGCAGCGGTTTTGCAAGCCTTTGAAGCGGCGCGGGCCAGGGGCGAACAGGCGCTGGTCGTCGATGCGCTGACCGACGCCGATCTTCGGGCAATCGGCGAGGCCTCTGCCGGATTGAGCCTGATCACCGGGGGCTCGGGTATAGCGCTCGGCTTGCCCGAAAATTTCCGCCGCGCAGGGCTGCTGAGACCGGCGGACGACGCGCGCGCCTTTTTAGCGCCGGCGGGCCGGTCGATGATCCTTGCTGGATCGTGCTCGGAAGCGACGCGCGGCCAGATCCGTCATGCGATCGAGGCGGGCGTACCCGCCTTGAAGCTGGATCCGATTGAGATCGCCGAGGGACGTTTCAGGGTCGATGAGGCGGTCTCCTGGGCGTTGGCCCAGTCGGCAAAGGCGCCGCTGATCTATTCGAGTGCCGAACCCGAAGAGGTGAGAGCGGCCCAGGCAGCCCTCGGGCGCGAAAGGGCTGGATCGCTGATCGAGCATTTCCTCGCCGAGACAGCACTTGGCCTTGAAGCCGCCGGTGTAAGCCGCCTGATCGTCGCCGGTGGTGAAACCTCAGGCGCCGTGGTCGGGGCGCTCTCACCCGACGCACTGTTCATCGGTCCGGAAATCGATCCAGGTGTGCCCTGGACGCTGACGCTCGGGCAAAGGCAGCCGATGGCATTGGCGCTCAAGTCCGGCAATTTCGGTGCGCCCGATTTCTTCCTCAAAGCCTGGGACCTCCTGCCATGACATCCATTCACTCCGAAGAAACCCGCCTGCGCGACGAGATCGTCGAGGTTGGCAAATCACTTTTCGATCGCTGCTTTACCTTCGGCTCCACCGGCAATATCAGCGCGCGGCTCTCGACCGGCGAGATGCTGATGACGCCGACTAATGCTTCCATGGGGTCGCTCGATCCCGGCCGGCTGTCGAAGTTCACGGCCGAGGGCGTGCATGTCAGCGGCGATAAGCCGACCAAGGAAGCCTTCCTGCACCAATGCATGTATTGCGCACGAGAAAGCTCGAGCGCCGTCGTGCATCTGCATTCCACCCATGCGGTCGCCGTCAGCATTCTTGACGGGCTTGATCCCGATGACGTCCTGCCCCCTTTGACGGCCTATTACGTGATGCGGGTCGGGCGCTTGCCGATGGCGCCCTATTTTCCGCCGGGGGATACTGCTTTGGCGGAGGCGGTCCGAGATCGAGCTCGCGACAGCCACGCGGTGCTGCTTGCTAATCACGGCCCCGTCATTGCCGGCAAGACGCTAAAAGAGGCCCAGTATGCGATGGAGGAACTGGAAGAGACCGCCAAGCTATTCCTGATGCTGCGAGGTGAGCGTCTTAGGCCGCTGTCAACGCATCAGGCTGAAGCGCTACGTTCACCCTGAAGCTCGTGGTCTCTTACCCTTTGGGCAGGCATGATGCAGTTGGGTTAGCTCCTCCAAGTGGCTTGGACGATCCACCAATCTTGCGGAAATTTATCCCGACGGACTGTGCGCACCGACCCGTAAATTGATTGGCCCAGGGTTCCGTGGTGGCAGTGGTAACTAGATGCCGATTGACGTTTGCTCGACATGGCGGAACCCCGCAAGCAGGGTCTCAAGATAACGTTGCAAAGGTGGCAACGAAACTACATATGTGCTAATGTGGGTCCGTTACTTCAGGAGTATGTGAGATGAGCCGCTTGACGATCGACATAACGGACAAACAACATCAAAGCCTCAAAGCGCTGGCCGCTCTGCAGGGGAAGACAATCAAGCAATACGCACTTGAGCGCCTGTTTCCTGGCGACTTCGAGGGAGAACGGGCTTGGGAAGAGTTGAAGACGTTGATGAATACGCGCATCAGTGAGGGGCTTGCTGGAAAACTGTCGACCAGAACCGTAGTTGAGATCCTTGACGAGGAGATCGCCGAAGGTCGCGCTTGACGTCTTACATCCTGACCGCAGAGGCAGAATCCGATCTTCGCTCGGTAATCCGTTACACACGGGCCCAGTGGAGCGCCGCCCAAGTACGTCAATACGTCTCGGCTTTAGAGCGAGGAATGGGGAACCTTGCCGCGGGCAAAGTACCCTTCAAGGATTTAAGCGCACTCCATCCGGCGCTGCGGATGGCGCGATGCCAACACCACTACATCTTCTGTCTGCCTCGAGAACATGCGCCCGCTCTCATCGTAGCGATTCTTCACGAACGAATGGATCTCATGAGGCGTTTGGCTGATCGTCTCAACGAGTGAAGTTTTCACGACGTGAGGAATTCCTGCGCGCGTACTAGATAAGCCCTTGTCACCGAGCGATCAAAAAAGTGTCGCCAGTTCAGATCCTCTAAACAGCCCAGCAAGTGCCGAGCCCACGGGTGACGCTCGCCTAAACGCGGGTGCTCGATCAGCAATTCCGCCTTACGGCGAATAGTGGCGAAGTACCGCTCCGCGCTGCGCGGCTGCCCTTTCCGCATTTCAATGTAGATGCACTTAACGTCGGCGCGCGCCTTTGGGGTCCAAAAGAGCTTAACGGGCATGGGGAGTTGCAGCAGCTATTTCCTGGCGTGCTTCATCCAACACCGCATCAAAATCCGCCTCAACCGCAGGGCCACTACCCTTGCCTTCTTCCCACATCGCACGCAACTTGGCGATATCTTCGCGCTTTTGCATCCATTTGGCCGCCCAGTCGCGCATGGCTTCGCGAACAACTTCGCTTCCGCTGGCATAAGCGCCACTGTTGACAGCGTCACGCAATAACTCGGCGTGCTGGGGTGTCATTGAAACGCTGACCTTTTCAACATTTGGCCAAGCACCTTTGAATTCGTCGCTTTCTGCGATCAGTGATAGGATTCAGGCGTCATGCGGACGGTCGCCGTATTTAGAGTTTCCATTTTGCCATCCATTCCCATCCAATTTTTACGATCTGTCAGTCGCGAGCTGGATGACTGGCCATTCCTCACCCGAGCGGATCGAGACTTTTGCCGCGAGACGAGAGACGATGTACGAGGACGACATCTATCAGCAACTCGAGATGCCCCTCCTATGTCATTGGCAAGGCACTGGCGACCGAGAACGAGGATTCCTACGTCTCTGACGCCTCGAGGAGTTCGGATGAGATCGAAACGGAACAACCGCGGGACCGTAGGTTCAACCCCGCTCAAGGTGAACACGTCGGTATGTCGGCTGTCTTGAGGTCCGTGCAGGTAAGCCCTTTTGCTGTCTCGGTTGCGCCTGAGTGCCGGAGATTGTGCCGGACCCTGAAAATGGGCTTTGAAACCGCAACAAAGCGATCGGCAGCAGAATTACTACCGATTGCCGAGCATGCCATTCGCCGTCATTTGTCGTAGGTTTTTGAGCGGGCCAAAGGCGCGCTAGAGCAAGGGGCACTGGCGATGACCTTCACATAAAATGAGGGCTCTCGATCAGGCCCATTTTCTCGCATCTGAAGAGCCGCGGGTCCATGAGAGGGGGGTGTCGGGAACTTCTCTCATAAAATCCATATGTGCAAGACTATCGCGGGTGAGGTCGATACCCGGGGCAATTTTCTGAAGGCGCAGGCGTGCGTTTTGAATGGCGAAAACAGCGCGTTCGGTGACGAACAATGCCTTGCGCTGTTCGCTTGACGCGAGCTTGCCTGAATAGGTCAGCTGTTGCAGATCGTTCTTGAACTTGCGGTGCTTGCCCTCGGTTACAATCTGCAAACTGCCATCGGCGCAGGATGCTGCGCAAAGAAAACACACGGCCGCTGACCTCGGCACAGGCCGAGGCGCTTCGGCAAGCCTAACGCGTTGGCAACGGGCGGTACGGCGGTGTCTGCTGATCGTCAAACCATCCCCAGATCATCAAAGGATTGATGCAGCGCTTGATCCGCCGGCGACAGTCGATCGCCCGCGAAGTTGTGCTGATGCCAGTAGGGATAGATGTAAGGCGGGCGGCTAACCAGGTTGAGGCGGGACAGTTCCTGGTCCGAAAGGGTGAGGTCGGTTGCAACGATATTGTCGCGGAACTGGTTCTCGTTGAGGCCGCCAACAACGAGTGTCGAAATGGCCGGGCGCGACAGCGTCCATGCAAGGCTGACCTGAGCGACGGACACGCCCCTCTCAGTCGCAATCTCTTCGAGCACATCGATGATGGTCCAGAGCCGTTCCTGGTTGCGGATCGGTGGCTCGCTCCAGCCTTGAGCCTGACGCGACTGCTCCGGTGCCTTGTTGCGTGCAAAGGCACCCGACAGAAGTCCGGCGGCAAGCGGGCTCCACACCATCACCCCAAGCCCCTGGTCGACCGAGAGCGGCAGGAGTTCATATTCTGCCTCGCGCGCCTCCAGCGTATAGTGGATCTGCTGGGTGACGAAACGTGGCAGACCCTTGTTGTCCGAGATCTGCAGGGCTTTCATGATGTGCCAGCCCGAATAGTTCGAGCAGCCGATGTAGCGGATCTTGCCCTGCTCGCGCAGCGTATGCAGGGCTTCGAGCGTCTCGTCGAGTGGCGTAAGCCCATCCCATTCATGCATGAAATAAATGTCGATATGGTCTCGCTTCAGTCGCTTGAGCGAGCGTTCGCATTCTCTGATGATGTGATATCGGGAGGCGCCTTCGTCATTGGGGCCGTCGCCGATCCTCATGCGGGCCTTTGACGAAATCAACACGTCGTTGCGTTTTGTGCCCAGCGCCTCACCAAGGATTTCCTCGGATCGCCCAAGCGAATACATGTTGGCCGTGTCAAACAGGTTGACCCCGAGATCGATACAGCTGTCGATCAGCCGGCGCGCCTCCTCCACGCCCTGGTTTGCCACCTTGGCGAATCCACCGACGCCGCCGAAGGAAAACGTGCCCATGGAAATGGCCGACACCTTGAGACCCGAACGGCCGAGCATTCTATACTGCATTTGATCCTCCTCCTCAGTCAGCCGACATGCGCGACAGGCGCAGCAAGCTGGCAATCTGGTCCATGCCCAGTTCAGGGCTCGTCAGGTAAGGCCGATCGTGCTGTCCCGCCTGCAGGGCACGCGCCATGGACGCCTGAGCCAGAACAACGAGCTCAACTTCGGCTGAAAGTGCTGCATAGGCCTCCTGCACCAGAAGGTCATGAGTTTCCGGGTTTCCGCTCTTCAGCTGTGCAAAGGCCTCGTTGACAAGCTGTGAGACGAATTTGCATGGACGGCCCATTCGCTTGGCTGTGCTTTCAAGAAGCCGGGTGGTCGGCTCAAGCGTGGTTGGCAAGGTCGCAAGAATGCCGATCGTCGATGCCTGACTGACGGCCCGTTCCGCCATGCCTCTGTCGATCCGAAAAAGCGGTGTTGCGCTCTTGGCAGCCAGGGCGTCGACGGCCTCTCCAAGTGTCGAGCACGTAACGATGATGGCGCTGCTGCCGTTCGCTCTCGCTGTATTGACATGGCTTGCGAGGCGGTCAGAAACGTCCTCAGCCACATGGCCATTGGCAATCACACTTGAGAGCAGGCTTTCGTCCAGGATCGAGGCAATGTGCCAGTTCGGCAACCGTTCGGCTGCAAGCAGGGCAAAGACGGGCTCCAGGGACCCGACCGTATGGATGAAGGTTAGTTTGCGCGGCTGCGGCATCTGCGGCTTGGCCACTATCTGGTCCTTGGCTTGGCCAATCATGTCGCCAGTCATTGCGCTGGGATCTGCAGTTTTGCAGCACGCGTCTTGTTGCGCTGCACGAGCTTCTCGTGGCTTCCGCGCAAGACGAGATCAGCGCCGACCAGGATTTTGACCGCCGGCTGGGGTTCGGTCGAATTGATCAGATCATCGAGAATGGTAACTGCCAGATAGCCGATCTTTCGTTTCGAGACCTCGATCGTTGTCAGGCCCGGATCCATTGTCGCGCTCTGGGGCAGGTTGTCGAAGCCGATGATCGAGACATCATCCGGGATGGTCAGCCCATGCTCGCGCAAGGCGCGGATGAAGCCATAGGCGATGATGTCATTGGTGCAGAAATAACATTCGGCCAGGTCCAGGCCGTCGGCCAATAGCTGGCGGGTGTCGCTGTAAGCGCCGTCATAGGTCGACTCCACGGAGAGAATATCGGCCGCGTCCACCGAAAGTCCGAGCCGCGCCATATTCTTGAAAAAGGCATCGCGGCGAAGCCTGAAGTTCGTCGTCTCGACATGCGAGGCGACAAAGCCGATGCGCCTGAAGCCCTGCTGGTGAAAGCGCGACAGCACCTTGAAGACGGCGTCCTCATTGTTCATGTCGACGAAATTGGCGTCGATGACATCAAAGAACGTATCGATGAAAACAGTCGGATATCCAAGGCCCTGGATGAGACGGATGTCGGCCTCTGTTAACTCGGTGCCAAGGGCCACGACACCCGAAATCGGTGATCCGGCAAGCGATTCCGCAACAGAGCTGATTGGCTGGCCTTCGAAGCTCACCACTTCGAGCGTGTAGTTGCGCCTTGTCGCTTCCGCCGACATGCCGTCGATATAGTCTGAAATGAAGACGCTGTGGTCGCGATTGACGGTATGGCCGTGCTTGGCGATCTTGAGAAAGCGAAGGGTTTCGCCGGGCTCACTCGTCGATTTGCTGGCCCTTGGCACATAGTTCAGACTTGCCACAGCTTCGAGAACCTTGGCGCGCGTGACGCCTGAGATGTCACCCTTGCCGTTCAAGACGAGAGACACCGTTGCTGCAGAGACCCCGGCGGCCTCCGCGATGTCTCTGATCGTCAGGTTCTTGCCCTTCTTCATCGCTGTCCCAAATGCTGCATCTGCGAGATAATTTACTAAACAATCTAATCGTTAAGCCGGATGTTTACGGCAATTGCTATCCGTTCGCAATCGGATTTGCGCGCAAAATAGGGCTTGCCACCGGGTTTCTGCTTTGTTAGCGTTTAGTGAAGTCGTGAAACGTTCACTAAACATGGGAGGAGACCATGCGGCGAACCGACGGCCAATTCGTGATGCTTGTCATCATGAACGCCCTGCTGCTTGTTGCTGGAGTGGTGATCTCTGGCGGCTCCTTTCTGTCGCTGTTCAATCTGCAATCCATGGCAGGTCAGGTGCCCGAAATCGGGCTTCTGGCCATCGGTGTCATGCTCGCCATGTGTGCCGGCAATGGTGGCATTGATCTTTCAGGCATCGCGCTTGCCAATCTCTCAGGCGTCGTCTCTGCGGTTCTGATGGTATCGATCCTCGGGCCGGCGTCCGATCCGACGACATTCAGCCTGGGCTTCATGCTTGGCTGCCTTCTGGTCGGCTTTGCGGGCGGCCTCTTTAACGGGTTTCTGATTGCCCGCTTCCAGATCACGCCGATCCTGTGCACGCTTGGCACCCAGATGGCATTCATGGGCCTTGCGATTGTTGTCTCTCAAGGGCGTGCCGTGACGGTCGGCAGTCCGGCTCTCTTGTCGAGCCTTGGCAACGACATGTTGTTTGGCGTGCCGATCAGCTTCATCATCTTCATCGTCGTCGCAACCCTGATTGGCGCCGTGTTGAAGTTCACGCCCTTTGGTCTCTGGTTGATGCTGATGGGGACGAACCCCAAGGCTGCGACCTTTGCCGGCTTCCCGAAAAACGGCGTGATCCTTTCGACCTATGCCCTGTCGGGAACGCTGTCGGGTCTCGCCGGCATCATCATCGCGGCTCGCAACGTCAACGTGAAGTTCGACTATGGCAGCTCCTATCTCTTGATCGCCATCCTGATTGCGGTGATGGCGGGTGTTCGCCCCGAAGGTGGCTATGGCCGCGTGGTTTGTGTGGTGTTGAGTGCGGTCGCCCTCCAGCTGATGTCGAGCCTTTTGAACTTCGGCGGCCTTTCCAACTTCGTCCGAGACTTCGCCTGGGGAGCTCTGTTGCTCACCTTCCTGGCTGTCGGTCGCTACGACGTGATGGGTTTCTTCGCCCCCATGCGTCGATCTGAAGATCCTTCGGCGTCTGTCCCTCAATCGCCGAAGTAACAAAGCGAGGGAAAATTTGTGGAGGAAAGCATGAACTCGTTTGTTAAAAAAATGATGCTCGGCACAGCACTTGCAGCCGTCTCGCTGGGAGGCTCAGTCGGCGTGCTCGTGGCCCAGGAAAAGCCGGTGATCGCAACGGTGGTCAAGATCAGCGGTATCCCGTGGTTCGATCGCATGAACACCGGCGTGGTTGCCTTCCAGGAAGCCAATGCTGATGTGGTTGCAAGCCAGAGCGGTCCGGCGACCGCCGACTCCGCCCAGCAGCTGCAGATCGTCAACGACCTCGTTGCCAAGGGCGTGGACGCGCTTGCCGTCGTTCCGATGGATCCGGCTGTGCTTGAAGGCACGCTGCAGCGCGCCATGGAACGTGGCATCGTTGTCGTCACCCATGAGGCCGACAACCAGATCAACACCAATGCCAATGTCGAAGCCTTCGACAACGCCGATTATGGTGCAGCCCTCAACGAGCGCCTTGCCGAATGCATGGGCAAGGAAGGCAAGTGGACGACATTCGTCGGTTCGCTTGGCAGCCGCACCCACATGCAGTGGGTCGGTGCAGGCGAAGAGAACGCCAAGAAGTATGCCGGCATGCAACTCGTTGACGCCAATAACGAGTCCTTCGACGATGCCAATGCGACCTATGAAAAGGCCAAGGAAATCCTGCGCAAGCATCCCGACATCAAGGGCTTCCAGACTTCTGCCGGCAATGACGTCCTCGGTGTTGGTCGTGCAATCGACGAAGCCGGCCTGAGCGGCAAGGTCTGCCTCGTCGGCACCGGCCTGCCGAACCCCTCGGCAGACCTGCTTGAGTCAGGCGCAATCACCGCGATCGGTTTCTGGGATCCGCAAAAGGCCGGCATGGCGATGAACACGATCGCCAAGCTCCTGCTTGAAAAGAAGGAGCTCACCGACGGCATGGATCTCGGTGTCCCCGGCTATGAAAAGGTGACCGTCAAGCAGGGCGCTGGCAAAGGCTTGCTGGTTGTCGGAAACGGCATGGTTCTCGCCGACAAGGCGACCTACAAGGACTTCCTGTTCTGATCCTTCGAGTAGCCGTGACCGGGAGATCTTCTCCCGGTCACACCGCCGCAGCTTGAAACCGCCTGCGGATAAAATGAGGATCCTGTTGCCGTGGTCGCAATGCATAAAAGCGTTGAGCAGCCTTTAGAGCTGCTCAGATTGAACAATGTCGAGAAGTGGTTTGGTGGCGTGCATGCGCTCAGGGGCATTAACCTGACGCTTGCCCGAGGCCAGGTCTATCACCTTTTGGGTGAAAACGGCTGCGGCAAGAGCACGGTCATCAAGATCATGTCCGGTGCGCACCCGCCGTCTTCTGGAGAGATCGTGCTGGAGGGCAAGAGCTATGCCGCTCTCACTGCGATCCAGTCGCTGGCAGCCGGGATCGAGACCGTCTATCAGGATCTCTCGCTCTTGCCCAATCTGACGGTCGCCGAAAATGTCGCCCTGACCGAGCAGCTCGTGTCGGCTGGCGGACGACTGGCGCGTCTTTTTAACCGCAGCCAGATGCGCGAGACAGCAGCCCGCGCGCTTGCAGCTGTTGGCCTGCCCACGGACCGCACCTTCCTGCAGGAAATCGTCTCGGATCTGCCGCTTGCCTCACGGCAACTGGTCGCGATCGCTCGCGCGATTGCCACAAGGGCAAAGCTCGTCATCATGGATGAGCCGACCACCTCTTTGACCAGGCGAGAGGTGGACAACCTGATTGATGTCGTCGAGCGCTTGCGGCTTGAGGGCGTGACCGTGCTCTTCGTCACCCACAAGCTCGAGGAATGCTACCGGATCGGCGGCAACGCCATCGTGTTTCGCGACGGAAAATGCGTGGCGCAAGGTCCAATCGCAAGCTTCACCAAGGATGACCTGTCTGAATTGATGACCGGGCGGCAGATCACAGCCACCCGCTATCGTGAGGGACGGCCCGACGGCGAAATCTTCTTTAAGGTCGACGGTCTGCACACCGATAATGTCGAAGGCGTGTCGCTTGCGCTTCGCCGCGGAGAGATCCTCGGCATCACCGGTCTTGCCGATTCCGGTCGAAACGAGCTTGCCATGGCACTGGCCGGTGTCATGCCGATCGGGCGGGGAAAGATGCTGATCGACGAGGCGCAGGTCAGACTGACTTCTCCCGCAGACGCGATCAAACACGGGATCGGATATGTCCCGGAAGATCGTCTGGCAGAAGGTCTGTTTCTCGACAAATCCATCCTCGACAACGAGATCGCCTTGATCCTTCGGGATCTGACAAACGGGATCGGCGTAATCGATCGCAATCGGGCGAGGGGACTTGCCGATGATCTCTCGGCACAGATGCGCCTCAATACGAAGAACATCGACTTGCCGGTTGGCTCGCTTTCCGGCGGAAACCAGCAGCGCGTCCTGATCGGTCGCTGGCTGAGCATTCTGCCAAAGCTCCTCATCCTGCATGGTCCGACCGTCGGTGTCGATGTCGGCTCAAAGGACACGATCTACAAGGTGATCCAATCCCTGTCGCAATCCGGCATGGGGCTGATCATCGTCAGTGACGATCTGCCGGAACTCTTGCAAAACGCCGACCGGATCATGGTCATGAATGGCGGCCAGATCGTTTCAGAATTCCAAGCAGACAAGGCGTCCGAAGACGATCTCTACCGGGCAATGCTTGGCAGTGAAAAGGGGGCTGCACAATGAACACGACCAAAGCCGACACGGCCCCTTCTTCAACACATGCGCGCTCTTTCAGTCTGGCAGATCTGATACGGCGACGGCCCGAGACAATCACCTTTGCTCTTCTCGTGACCATCTGTGTTGCCGTTTCGATTGCCAATCCGGCCTTTCTTCAGCCGTCGACCCTGATCGATATCGGCCGTGCAAGCGTCGTGATGGGACTTTTTGCGCTCGGCGTCTTCGTCATTCTGGCAGCCGGCGGCATCGATGTCTCGTTCACCGCGATTGCCGCCTTCACCATGTATTCGGTGACCCTTCTGGTGCAGACCTATCTGCCAGGACTGCCAATCATTGTCATCATTCTGATCGCGATGGCAGGCGGCGTCCTCCTTGGCATGATCAACGGCCTTCTCGTTCATCACCTGCGGGTGCCATCGCTGATCGTGACGATCGGCACCCAGTATCTGTTTCGCGGGTTTCTTCTGTCCTTCATTGGCACCGTCTGGATCATGTCGCTGCCGCCGCAAATGGGGGCCTTCGGGCGAATGCCGCTTCTGCAGTTCGAAACCGCCAATGGCGCCCTCGTCACCTTGCCCTTCTATTTCCTTGTGCTTCCGCTCGCCGCCATCCTGACCTGGTGGATTTTGAACCGGACGCTCATGGGGCGGGCAATCTTTGCCGTAGGCGGCAATGCCAATATTGCCGAGCGTCTGGGCTACAGCCTGCGCACGGTGCATCTGTTTCTATTCGGCTATGCCGGCGCTTTGGCCGGCCTTGCCGGGATCATTCATGTTTGCGCCAACCGGCAGGCAAACCCCTTTGATCTGGTCGGCACGGAAATCAACGTGATCGCGGCCGTCGTCTTGGGCGGCGCCCGCATTACCGGTGGGACCGGCACAGTTCTCGGCACCATTCTCGGCGTTCTCCTGGTCGTGGTCATCAACAGCGTTCTGGTTCTCGTCGGGATCCCAAGCACCTGGCAGCGACTGGTGGTCGGCAGCTTCATCCTGCTTGCAGCTGCCTTCTTCGTCACGCGTCAGCGCAAAAAGTAACAGTGGAGGATAAAGTGAAGAAGTTTCTCAACGATCCGGTCAACTTCGTCGACGAAATGCTCGAGGGCATCTATGCGGCTCATCCGATGGTCACCTATGTGAATGACGATCTGCGTTGCCTGGTGACGGCAAAGCCAAAGGCGGGCAAGGTCGGCCTCACCACGGGCGGTGGCTCCGGTCACCTGCCGACATTCTTAGGCTTTGTCGGCGACGGCATGCTCGACGGTGCAGCCGTAGGCGGTGTCTTCCAGTCCCCCAGTGCCGAGCAGATGTATCAGGTGACCAAGGCCGTCGATCAGGGCGCCGGTGTCCTTTACATCTATGGCAATTACTCAGGCGACATCATCAATTTCGACATGGCCGCCGAATTGGCAGATCTCGATGGCATTGCCGTCAAGCAGGTCGTCGGCAACGATGACGTGGCCTCCTCGATTGTTGGAGAAGAGCACAAGCGCCGCGGCGTGGCCGGCATCTTCTTCATCTACAAGGCGGCAGGTGCTGCTGCCGCCGAAGGTCTGTCGCTCGACGAGGTCGCACGAATTGCCGACAAGGCTCGGATGAAGACCCGCACCATGGGTGTTGCTCTTTCCAGCTGCGTCGTGCCCGAAATCGGTCATGCCACGTTTTCGATCGGCGAAGACGAGATGGAAATCGGCATGGGGATCCATGGCGAGCCCGGCATCAGCCGCAAGAAGCTTGGCGCAGCAGACGCCGTTGTCGACGAGATGATGGATCGCATCTTCAACGAGACTGACTACAAGTCAGGTGATGATGTAGCGGTCCTGATCAACGGGCTGGGCGGTACGCCGCTGGAGGAACTCTACATCCTCTTCCGCCGTGTCCGCCAGCTGCTCGATGCCCGCGGTGTGAACCTCAAGCATGTCTGGATTGGAGAGTTTGCAACCTCGATGGAAATGGCCGGCGCCTCGATATCGATCCTGCACCTCGATGACGAGCTCGACCGCCTGATGGCTGCACCCGCCAACACGCCATTCTTCAAGCACGTTACGGGTTGAGATCATGAGCATTGAAAAACTGGATGCGGGTCATCTGATCGGATTGTTTCAGAGCTGGCAGCAGCTTTTTGCCGAACAGCGTGAGTTTCTGATCGCACTCGACGGCAAGGTTGGTGACAGCGACCTAGGCATCACCATGGCGAAATCCTTTGCAGCGGCGGCTGACGCCGTCGCTGCAGAAGGCGAAGAGGCCGGTTTATCCAAGCTGTTGCGCACGGCTGGTGCAACAATGGCGCGCACGGCCCCCTCGACCATGGGGACGTTGACGGCCACCGGTTTCCTAAGGGCGAGCAAAGCGGTCGAGGGACTGGATGCTCTTGATACGGAAGCGCTTGCTCAGTTCTGGCGCGCCTATACCGATGGCATTGCTGAACGCGGCAAGGCAAAGGTCGGTGACAAGACCCTGCTCGATGTGCTCGATCCCATGACGAAGGCGCTTGAAGCTGCAGCTGCACGGGGCGACAGCCTGACTATGGCGTTGTCTTCTGCTGAGACGGTGGCCGAAGAAGCACTGGAAGCGACGAAGTCGATGGTCGCTCAGCACGGAAAGGCTGCGGCATTCCAGGAAAAGACCGTGGGACTGCAAGACGCTGGCGCGACCGTCGGGTTCTTCCTGATCAGGCGCATGAGCCAGTTTGCGGCGAACCACTGACATTGCTTGACCGGCCGCAGGATTGAATGAAATGACCGAAACCTATGTCATCGGGGTCGATGTGGGCACGGCAAGCGCACGTGCGGGTCTCTTTGACCTCAAGGGCCGCATGTTGTCGGCTGCCAAGCGCGATATCACGCTCTATCGCGAGGGCGGTTCGATCGTCGAACAGTCGAGCAGCGAGATATGGGACGCCATCTGTGCGATTATCCGTGAGGTCGTGCAGGGAGCGGGCGTGTCGCCCGAGCAGGTCATTGGCCTCGGCTTCGACGCCACCTGCTCTCTGGTCGTCATGGGTGAAGGAGGGCGACCGCTTGGCCTTGGTGGCGGGGACCCTTTTCGCGACATCATTGTCTGGATGGATCATCGCGCGGTCACGCAGGCCGAGCGGATCAATGCGATCGGCCATGATGTGCTGCGTTATGTCGGTGGACGGATTTCCCCTGAGATGCAGACCCCGAAGCTGCTCTGGCTGAAGGAAAACCGCCCTGAGGTTTTTGGCGAGGCCTGGCAGTTTTTCGATCTTGCTGATTTCCTCACCTGGAAAGCGACGGGCGACCTTTCGCGCTCGACCTGTACCGTCACCTGCAAATGGACCTATCTTGCCCATGAGGCCCGCTGGGACGAAAGCTATTTCCGCTCGATTGGGCTTGGCGACCTCGCGGATGAGGATTTTGTCCGGATCGGGACGAGGATTGTCGAGACCGGCACGCGACTTGGAGACGGCCTGACGAACGAGGCGGCATCAGCCATGGGACTGAAGCCCGGAACGGCGGTCGCCGCCGGCATGATTGATGCCCATGCCGGCGGTATTGGCACGGTCGGCATTGACGGCAAGCCGACCGAAAATCTGGCCTATGTCTTCGGCACATCGTCCTGCACCATGACCTCGACGACTGAGCCGGTCTTCGTGCCAGGTGTCTGGGGGCCGTATTATGCTGCCATGGTGCCGGGGCTCTGGCTCAATGAAGGCGGTCAGAGCGCTGCAGGGGCCGCGATCGACCAGCTCTTGTCGTTTCATCCGGCAGCTGAAGACGCAAGGGGTAGGGCGCAAACGGCCGGCAAATCGCTTCCGGCCTTTCTGGCCGGGTTGGCGACGGCAAAGGTCGAAACGCTTTCCGAGACAGTCTTGGCTGCGAAGGGCTTGCATGTCGTGCCCGAGTTTCTCGGCAATCGCGCGCCTTTTGCCGATCCCCATGCGCGGGCCGTGATTGCAGGACTTGGCATGGAGCGCGATCTCGACAGTCTGATCGCGCTCTACATTGCCGGTCTGTGCGGCATTGGCTACGGGCTTCGCCAGATCATCGAGACACAAGCCAGCCATGGGGCAGGTGTCAAACGTGTGGTCATCAGTGGTGGAGCCGGGGCAAGCCCACTGGTGCGCCAGTTGCTGGCAGACGCCTGCGGCTTGGCTGTGGTGGCCCCTCTCGCCGATGAGCCGGTCCTGCTCGGCTCCGCCATTCTGGGCAGCGTTGCGGGTGGTGCTTTTCTTGATGTGAAAGGGGCAATGAGGGCGCTGTCGGCGATCGCCTCCGTATACGAACCGGCCAAGGGGAAGATTGGCGATCTTCATCAGGAACGCTTTATAAGCTTCACCAGATTGCAAGATGTCGGCCGAGGCCTTTCGCGACCCGGCGCTTGAGACCGTGTCTGTTGGCGTTCGGGTTTGTGGGATCCCTCTGACGCACCTCGTGTGATCAGGCACGCGCTCACTGGGACTTGGTCTCAGTCGGGGCCGGCTTTTGGCGGGCAAGGACGTAAACCGACTGGCGAGTGCCCATTGCCCCGAAGGTCTTGCGTCTCTCCGCTTCCACTTTTTCCCGCCAGACACGCAACTTTGCTACTTCGGCAAGAGCATTGGCAACGACGTCATTCGTGTGCGTATCAGTCATCACTCACCCTCATTTGTTCACTGTATGTTCGGACTTTCTGCATTCGTTGTCAACGTCCATTTCTGTCATCAGGTTCGCGGCAGGGTTGCGAATGTGACGCCCGCGATGGGGGTAGCTCTATGCAGGCGCGAGGGGGAATGGCACTATCTGTGGATCGATGCTTACATGGCAGCGCTGCCTGCCTGCAAGGTCGCAGAGTGTGCCTATGTTGTCCGGTGCGTTTTACGATGCCCTATCCGCCAATCTGGTCGCGCCCGCATGGATGATCTTTGTCCCATGTCGCGATGGGTTCAGTCACAACGAAGCCGAACATGTGGAACCGTCAGACATTGTCATCGACTGCGAGGTACCCGCTGCGCCAAAGACAACGCCTCCTGCGTGCTGCTTCTCCAGCCGGCATATCATTCTCCCTTCGAGTGACGCCACTGCCCCAGCGGTCGCAGCGGCCAGCGCTGCGTCTATAGCTTGGAGCCTGAAGTCCCCGTCCGAACACAGTTTTGACTTGGTGTGACACAGACGGTGCGGATGCACGGCATGCCGCAGCACCCGCCCTTGCCTCAGTGCATCACTCAGCCGCCTTGCCCTGAGATCCACCACGGCGTCGCGCAAGGAATTCGAAGAGACGCGCGACAGCCTCTGCTCCTGGATCGATGTGTCCTTCGAGCTGCTGAGCATTGATGTAAGCGGCCCGTCCGGCTCGGGCCTTGACGTAGGTTGCGGTGAGGTTAGCGCCTGCGCGTGCTGCACTTGCCGCTGGCGCGAAACCCTTGTCATAGGCGTCAAGCGCGGGCGAGAGCGCATCGATCATGGTTCGGTCACCGAGCTCGGCGCCGCCAATCTCCTGCATCCTGGTGAGGCCGGCCTTGAGCGCATCGCGCATACCCAGACCACTTGAGGCTCCATCGCCTGCCGCAGCAAAGAAGATGGCGAGCAGTACACCGGAAGAACCGCCCATGGTCTGGCTCAGCTCCTGGCCCATGGCGCGCAGCAACTGCGTATGGTCAGCAAGCGGCAGCCTGTCCAGCGCCTCCATCAGGGCCCGTGCGGCACTTGCAAGGGTCGAGCCGGTATCACCGTCACCGGATTTTGCATCAAGCGCGTTGAGATCCTTCTCCGCCTCGATCAGAAGTTTGCAGCATTCGCTCAGGAACTGCCGCGTCGGCACATGCTGCGAGGCAAGTGGCGCAATCGGGGTCAGTCCGTCGGGCAGGGCTATGACGTTGACCGGTCGGACAACCCTTACACCGGGCCATGCCGCAAGATCGACGGGCTTGGCCAGAAGGTCGAGATCGGCTTTTTCCGCCGGCATGACCGAGATCGAAAAGCCCTGCATGTCCAGCGAGGTCATCAATGGGGCAGGTCCGACGATATGAGAGATCCGCGAGCCGATCGCCGACCGGACCAGTTCGTTGACGACCACCGCCATTTCGAGGACGGAGGTCCCACCGAGATTGTTGATGAGCACGACATGCGGCTTGTCTTCCATGCCTGCGCCTAGCCGTTCCACCATCGCGGCCACCGCGCCGCACACGCCGTCATATTCGATCTGCTCCACACCCGCCTCGCCATGGATGCCAAGGCCAAGTTCGGCACGGCCCTCGGGAATTCTCGATTCCTTGGGCGAGCCCGGCACGGTGCAGGTGTCGAGCGAAATGCCGATCGAGCGAATACTGGCGATCACCCGGCGAGCGGTATCGGTGACGGCATCGAGGCTGGCTCCGTTTTCCGCCATCGCACCGGCGATCTTGTGGACGAAGAGCGTGCCCGCGACCCCGCGTGACTGCGGCAGGTCCGGAAGCGCGATGTCATCGTCAACGATCACCATGCCGACATTGAGCCCGAAGGCGCGGGCGCGCTCGGCCGCAAGGCCGAAGTTCAGACGGTCACCGGTATAATTCTTGACGATCAGCAGGCAACCGAGCGGTCCCGTTACCGCAAGGATTGCAGCCAGGATGGCATCGACGCTCGGCGAGGCAAAAACATCACCACACACAGCTGCCGTCAGCATGCCGCGTCCGACAAAGCCGGCATGAGCCGGCTCGTGGCCGGATCCGCCGCCCGACACAATCGCTACCTTCGACTTGTCCCAGTCGGACCGCACCACGACGCGGATGTGGGGATAGCCGTCCAGGCGGCTCAAAGCGCCGGCCGAGGCCATGAGCACGCCGTCGATGGCTTCGGTAACGGCATTTTCCCTGCTGTTGAGAAATTGAGGCATGAGACCCTCCCTTAAATGAGACGCATTCCGGCCGCATCGAAATAGAGCGGCTCGCGCGGCTGGATTCTGATGACGTCGCCGCCCTTCAGGGCGGTATGGGCATCGGTGACAGTGATGATCGGGTGTTCCCCAAGGGTCAGATGAAGGCGCGTCTGATCGCCGAGATGCTCGACCCGGATCACCCGGGCTTCTCGACCTTCCCCCTGGTGAATATGCTCGGGCCGCAGGCCAATGGAATGGGCCCTGGCCGGTGCGCCGGGGAAGAGGTTTGCGGGGAGGACGTTGATGCGCGGCTGGCCAAGCCGGGTTGCGGCATAGATGCTGACCGGCGTTTCATAGATCTCGCGCGGCGATCCGAATTGTACGAGCCGGCCCTCCTTTAAGACACCGACATGGGTCGCCATGGTCATCGCCTCGATCTGGTCATGCGTCACATAGAGGAAAGTGGCGCCCGACTGTGCCTGAATATTCTTCAGTTCAACGCGGAGATCGGACCGGAGTTTCGCGTCGAGCGAGCTCAGTGGTTCATCCATGAGATAGATTTGCGGATTGCGCACCAGCGCCCGACCGATCGAGACGCGCTGCATCTCCCCCCCCGAAAGGGCCGTCGCCTTGTTGTCGAGCTTGTGGGAGATCTGCAGGACCTCGGCAATGGACTTGACCTTCTGGTCGATCATCGACTGGGGCGTGCGCAACAGCGGCGACTTCAGCGGGAATTCGAGGTTTTGCCGCACCGTCATGTGCGGATAGAGGGAATACTGCTGAAAGACCATCGCGATGTTGCGCTGTGCCGGTGTCAGGCCCGCCATGGAATGTCCGCCGATCCTGACGTCACCCTTGTCTTGGGTTTCAAGGCCGGACACCGTGCGCAGAAGCGTGGTTTTTCCGGCTCCGGTGGGCCCCAGGAGTACCACGAACGCGCCGTCGGGAACGGTCATTGTCACGTCATCGAGCGCACGGGTGGCACCGAACGACTTGCTGATGCTGGAAAGGATGACGTCAGCCACGGCTCAGCACTCCTTCATTGCCTTCGGATAGCAGGGCCTTTCCGCTCATCGCATCAAACAGGGTGAGCGAGCGGCGATCCAATTCAAGCCCAACGGAAGCCCCTGTTTTGATCACATCGCTCGATGCTGTCCGCGCCTTGATCTCTCCGTGGTTGGTCTCGATCGTGAGGATCTGTGTGGTGCCCAGATATTCGACGGCGGCGACCCGTCCCCTAAGGTCAGCTGCGTCCGACAGACGAACATGTTCCGGCCTCACCCCGAGCGTGAGCGCGCCCTTGCGGCCTTCTCTGGATTTGGGAAGCTCGATGCGAGATTCACCGATCAAAACCGCGTTGCCGCCTTCTTCAATTGCCCCATCGAATTCCAGGAAGGACATCGGCGGCGAGCCGATAAACTTTGCCACGAACTTGGACGCCGGCCAGTCGTAGATCTGTTGGGGTTTGCCGAATTGCTCGATCACGCCATGGTTCATGACGACAATCTTGTCGCCCATCTGCATGGCTTCCAGCTGATCGTGGGTGACGTAGACGGTGGTCGCCCCCATGCGATCATGCAGGGCACGCAGCTCCTCGGCCATATGCTCGCGGAACTCCGCATCGAGTGCGCCGAGGGGCTCGTCCATGAAGAAGGCTTTCGGCTGGCGTACGATCGCACGGCCAAGCGCCACGCGCTGCCGGTCGCCGCCCGAGAGACCACCGACCGGTTTGTCTAGGATCGATGAGATCTGCAGGATGCGAGCGACTTCAGCCACGCGACGATCGACTTCGGACCGTGACACGCCTTGGCTCACCAGGGGATAGGAGATGTTCTTGCGCACATTCATATGCGGATAAAGCGCAAACATCTGAAAGACGAAAGCGATGTCGCGCTCGCTGGCGCGCTTCATACCGACTTCCTCGCCGCCGATATAGATCTCACCACTGGTTGGTAGTTCAAGGCCGGCCATCATCCGCAATGTCGTCGTCTTGCCGCAGCCGGAGGGGCCAAGCAGCATGAAGAACTCGCCATCCTCGACGGTAAAGGTGGACGACTTCACGGCATTGAAGGCTCCAAAGTCCTTGCGCAGGTTTTCAACGCGAATCTGGGCCATGACTTACTCCGGGAAATGACTGACGACGATGAACATGACGGTTCCGATCAGCGTCACCGGAAAGGAGAGGGTGAAGAGGGTCAGCGACAGTGGCTGCATGAGCATGATGACGCCGAGTGCGATCAGGGCCGAGGCAAGCATTTCCCATTCGGACCGGCGAAACCGGCTGAGGCGGGTTAGGAAGTTCATCATTTGCGTACGGCTCCAAAGGTGATGCCGCGGAGTAGATGCTTGCGTAGCAAAACGGTGAAGACGACCACTGGCAGCAAGAACAGCGTGGCTGCCGCCGCAACGGCCGGCCAGTCGATCCCGCCGCCGACTGAGAGGATGGTTGGGATAAAGGGAGGTGCCGTCTGGGCATTGCCGCTCGTCAGAAGGACTGCGAAGGCATATTCATTCCAGGCAAAGATCAGGCAGAAGATCGCGGTCGAGGCGATACCTGTCGCCGCCTGCGGTAGCACGACCTTGTAAAAGGCCTGGAAGCGGGTGTAGCCATCGATCAGTGCCGCTTCCTCGTATTCGCGCGGGATTTCATCGATGAAGCCCTTGAGCAGCCAGACCGACAGCGACAGGTTGACCGCCGTATAGAGCAGGATCATGCCGAGATGGGTGTCGGATAGCCCAAGCTGTCTGAACATCAGATAGATTGGGATCGCGACCGCAATCGGCGGCATCATGCGGGTCGAAAGGATGAAAAACAGAAGGTCGTCCTTCAGCGGTACCTTGAAGCGGCTGAAGGCATAAGCGGCGAGCGTTCCGAGAAAGATCGACAGGAATGTCGAGCCGAAGCCGATGATGACAGAGTTCAGGAACCTCTGACCGAAGCGCGAAGGACCCGAGATGATCATGCCCCTGTCACGGGTGATCTTGTCATACCAGGTGGTGGGCGGCGGCAGTTTGGCAAGGTCCGATGTGGATGGGCGCGACTGGGTCGTAAAGAGGTTCACATAGCCTTCAAGCGTCGGCTGAAAGACCACTTTCGGCGGATAGCTAATCGAATCTGGGCCAGACTTGAAGCTCGTCGAAATGATCCACAGCAGCGGGATTAAAGTGATCAGTGCGTAAAGTCCAACCAAGATGCCGGCAATCCACTTGGAGACGGTCGACGGTTCGGTGACGGAATGTGCGCTCATCGTTCCTTAACCTTGTTCAGTGCCTTGACGTAGATGGAGGCGAGGCCGAATACCGTGACGAACAGGATGATTGCATAGGCGCTGGAATAGCCGGTCCGCCACTTCTCGAAGGCTTCGCGCTTGAGGTCGATCGACGCGAGCAGCGTTTCGTCCCCCGGCCCGCCACCGGTGAGAAGGACCACGAGGTCGAACATCCGGAAATTCTCGATGCCGCGGAACAGGACCGCAAGCATCAGGAACGGAAGCGCCATCGGCAGGGTGATCGTCCAGAACTGCCGCCACTTCGATGCGCGGTCGACCTCCGCTGCCTCATAGATGTAGTCGGGGATGGAACGCAGACCGGCAAGGCAGATCAGCATGACGAAGGGCGTCCACATCCAGGTGTCGACGATGACGATCGCCCAGCGTGCCCAGCCGCCGGGGCCAAGCATCGAGAAGCTGTCGGCAGGAATGCCGGTTAAGAATTCGACGGCATAGTTCACGAGGCCGATCTGCGGCTGGTAGAGAAAGGTCCAGAAATTGCCGACCACGGCGGGCGAGAGCATCATCGGGATGACGATCAATGTCGTCACCAGGTCATTGCCTTTGAACTTGCGGTTGATCAGCCATGCCAGGGAAAAGCCGATCAGCACCTGGAAGGTGATCGTCCAGATGAGGAAGTGGGCTGTTGTCTGCATGTTCGCCCAGGTGTCTGCGTCTGTCAGGATGCGCGTATAATTGCGCAATCCGACCCACTGCACTTGCGCATTTGGCTTGTTGGCGGCGAAGTTCGTAAACGACAGGCGGATCGTCCAGATCAGCGGGAAAATGTTGATGGACAACAGCAGGAAGATCGTCGGCGCGACGAAAATCCAGGCAATGGCTCTATCGCTCAGACCCCGGATTCGTTTTGCAACCGGTTCTGGTGTCGCGCGGGCGAGGCGGGCTGCAGCTTTGTCGGTCATCGTCCGGATCCGTTTAACGTTTCCAAATGGGCAGCCGGGACCTTAGGCCTTGTCGCAACGAGGCAAGGTTCTACTGGTGCCGGCAGGCTTCAAGGCTTTGAAAGATTGGTGCCGGCGGCAGCGCTGGCTTTGTGTCTCTCCCCCGGCATTGCCGAGGGAGAGGGCAGGAGGGCTAAGCCCAGTCATGGCGTCAGGCTCAGCTGGTGTCAGAGCTTGCCTTCGTCCTCGAAGGTTTCCGTCCAGTCGGCGATCAGCCCGTCAAGCGCTTCTTTTGCGGTGCCATTGCCTGCGACGACATAATCGTGGAAGCGTTTCTGCGATGCCTGAAGCAGCGACGCATAGGCCGGCTCTGCCCAGAAGTCCTTCACGATCGCCATGCTGTCGAGGAAGGTCTGCGCATAGGGCTGACTCTTGGCGAAGTTCGGGTCTTCGACCACGGCGCGAAGGCATGAGAAGCCACCCATGGACCACCATTTGTCCTGCACATCCTTCTGCGCGAACCACTTGATGTAGGCCAGCGCGCCGTCCATGTTGTCCGTATTGGCGACAACTGAAATGCCCTGGCCGCCGAGTTGGGCGAATTGTTCGCCGCCAGGGCCTGCCGGATTAACGAGATAGCCCGTCTTGCCGCCACCAACGTTCGGATCGGCCTCGAAGCCCGGCCAAGTGAAGGCGAAGTTCATCTGCATGGCAACCTGGCCCGATTTGTAGGCGTCGATACCTTCACCCATGTAGGTGTTGGATGTGCCCGGCGCGACGCAGCAGTCATAGAGCGACTTGTAGAATTCAAGGCCCTTCACCGCACCGTCCGAATTCACGAAGCCTTCCATATCATAGGGCTTTTCCGGGTTGTCGTACTTGAAGCCATAGCTGTAAAGCACGTCCATCACGCCCATCGTGATGCCCTCGGAGCCACGCTCGGTGTAGATGGAGGCGCCGTAAACAGTCTTGCCGTCGATCTCGCGGCCCTGGAAGAATTCGGCGACCTGCTTCAGTTCGTCGAAGGTTGCAGGCGGCGTCAGGTCGCGACCGAACTTTTCCTTGAACGCGCTCTGGATCTCCGGGCGTTCGAACCAATCCTTGCGATAGGTCCAGCCGACCACGTCGCCAAAGGCCGGCAGCGACCAGTAGTTCGGGGTGTTCTTCGGCCATTCGGAATAGCCCGTGACGGTTGCCGGTACGAAGGCATCCATGCTGATGCCTTCCTTGTCGAAGAAGTCGTTGAGCTTCACATACCAGCCGTTTTCGGCGGCACCACCAATCCACTGGCTGTCGCCGATCATCAGGTCGCAGAGTTTGCCGCCGGAATTGAGCTCGTTGAGCATGCGGTCGGCGAAGTTCGGCCACGGCACGAACTCGAACTTCATCTTGATGCCGGACGAGGCCTCAAAATCCTTGCTGAGTTCGACCAGCGCGTTTGCCGGATCCCAGGTTGCCCAGCAGAGCGTCAGTTCCTTTTCATTGGCATGCGCCACAAGAGCGCCAAAGCTCATTGAAGATGCAACTGTCGCGGCAGCAAGCAGGCCTTTCACGTAAAGCGATGTCATCATGTCATCCTCCCAGCGCCGTCCGGTCTCCAACGGATGGCGAAACGCCCTTGCGGGCAAAATGCCGGCTCCGGACCCTCATCCCTGGCCGGCCTCCTCCAGCGGATCCGGCCGCGTTGAACGCCCTACCCTGACCCAAGAACAAAGCTAATTGATGTGCGCACCTCAAAGCAAGCCGTTTTTGAGGTGCGCACATCATTTCTTGCGTTTTGCCGCGTTTTGAAGGAAAGCTCTGCCAGACGGAAATCAGCAGGAAGTCACTATGCGTCCAACAGCGAAGGATCTGGCTGAGGCTGCGGGCGTCAGCCTTGCGACTGTGGACCGTGTCTTGAATGAGCGGCCGAATGTGAGCCCAAAGGCCGCCCGGCTGGTCAATGACGCGATCGAGCGGATCGGCTTCGTTCGCAACCCGGCAGCTGTCAGTCTTGCCCGGAACAAGCTTTACCGTTTCCTGTTCCTGCTGCCGGGCAGCGGCGATCTGTACCTCACCGAACTCAGGCGCCACGTAGAAGAGCTCACCGCTGCGCTGAAGGGCGACCTCACTGAAATCACCTGCCGCCAGATTGCGACAGACGATGCCCATGGCGTAGCAAAGCTCCTCTCCAGTCTGGACAAGGAGAGTGTTGATGGCGTTGCGGTGATGGCGCCCGAGTCTCCGCAGGTGCGCGATGCCATGGCCAGGCTTCTCGAGCGCAATATCAAGGTTGTGCAGTTTCTTTCGGGTCAGGAGAAACTGCCTGAGGCTGATTTTGTCGGCATTGACAACTTCGCGGCCGGCGCAACCGCTGGCAAGCTGATGGGCATGCTGGCCGGACCTCAGCCTGGGAAGGTCTTGGTGATTGCCGAAACCATGCAATCGCTCGACAGTATCCAGCGCCGTCTCGGTTTCGATCAGGTCATCAATCGCGCCTTTCCGCACCTGACCTGTCTGCCCTCGATCGAGACCCATGCGGATGAGGCGCGCACCCGGCAGGTGATCGGCCGCGTCCTGGCTGGCAACCGCGACGTTTCAGGCATTTATGTGCTGAGCGCAGAGGCTCGCGTGCCGATCCTTGCTGCTGCCGGAAATGTCGAACTGAGCGGGATTGCAGTCGTGGTACACGAGCGTACGCCCTTTACCGAGCAGGCGCTTCGTGACGAGCTGATCGATGCCGTCATCGCGCAGGATCCGGGCCATGCGGTGCGCAGCGCCATTCGCATCATGCGTGCCCGCTCGGATGCTCGCGAGCCGCTGGCGGCACAGGAAAAGATCCGCATCGAAATTCTTCTCAAGGAAAATCTCTGAGCGAGTAGATCCAGAGTTGGAGCCTTGAGCGCGCCAGCGACAACGACGCATCCAACCCCCAAACCTATGAGCGGCTAATCAATGCGTTTTGTGCACTGCTGTAAGCATCCCCAAGGGCGGAATGACCATGGAGGCCTTCCAGGGCGTAGCTGTTGAGGAACTAGCGTCCAGCAAACAGCTTACGGTCGACTTCGGTCAACTCGGCCTCTTCGCAGACCGACTGCCAATCTTGCGCAATGGTTGCAAGCTGATGCTCGATGAGCTTGGCCGCTTCTGCTTCGGTCAAATGATAATCTGGCGCTGCCGCGAGGCATGCCGCAAGCGTGCTGGCGCGAATGTCGCCCTTGATCAGCATGGCCTGTGTGGCCTCGCTGCCAGTGCGACTTTGCGGGCATATGTCATATGCAGGCGTCAGCGTCAGCTGTCTGCCGTCCCAGAATGCTGCGTGATTGCGGGCGTGGTCGTCGGTATTGCCGCAAAGGACATTGAAGCAGATCCGGCCATAGAGTTCCCGTAGCGTTTGCTTCGGCTCGCTGAAGCGGTGCCGAACCAGCTCTGCCAGATCTTCGTAAGAAGCATAGCGCGCCATCGTCTCATCGAGCCCAAGCAAAGTCAGTGCCGAGACCATGGCGCGACGTGTCCAGCCCATTGCACTGTGAAGCCGGTCGAAGGGTTCGATCAGCAGGACATCCTTGTGGGCTGCGCGGGTTATCGAGACAGGAGCAGTTTTGAGGCCGCAGGCTGACGCCAACCGCATCGCGATGAATTCCGCCTTCACGACGCTATAGGTGTCGTTGCTGGCGGAAAATTTTGCGATGAATTTTTTGTCGTTGCCGTCAATGAGTGCCTTCGGTCGCGCACCGCCAATTGACGTGCCGTGGTTGAGTGCCTGGTCCAGCACAGGTGTCAGCGGCATCCCCTTTTCAACAAGCGTCGCCACTTCGACCAATTCGTCGAGTGCTGCTTGGGCCGCAAGGCGGGGAACGTACTCGGTCGCAGATGCCTGGAAATCGAGCGCTGCAATCCGGTCCGATCCGGATTGCAGCAAAAATGTCAGTTCACTCAGGTCAGGCACGCCCACGGCATCGGGCCTCTTCCCCGTCAGCCTGTTCATGATCACGCGGCGCCCCCAGGCGTCAGGTGAGCCATCACGGATTGAGCTTGGCATCTTCAGCCCGTTGGCAGGCGCGATGATTCCCCGCGCGGTCAGCCAGTTCTTGCGCCGTCAGTCCGCGTTCTGTTCGGTTGACGCGGATCAGTTTTCCTAGCGCGAGAAGAACGTCGCGTGTAACTCTGGCCTAACTCCTGATACGTGGCATCTTGTCCTGCCGTGTTCATTCTGCTGAACGTATAACGCTGTTATGTTCATAATTATGAACATCGTGGCGCGCAGCGGTTTGCTGTCAATTCGTGTTCATTCCGCCGAAGCAATGCCGCTTCAAAGGTCATAAATATGAACTGAAAGTGAGGTCCCTCTTTGGGAAGCCGGCCACGGGCACGTCATGTATCAAGATGTCCATTCGATCGCCCTGCCGCACGAACATGCGGGATCAGGCTGCGGTGTCTGATTGTGATCGCTAATCGCTTTCGGCAGACGGGAGCCCGCACCAGACGCCGCTTGCTGGCACAATGGCCGACCGACGATTTGATAGAACCGCGTAGCGCTCCTGCAGGCGTAGGCTTATGCGGTTGCCGATGACACTTCGCGCAAGGTCACGCTGATTGGCATCAATCCCTGCCCATGCGCGCGCCTCAGCATCGGAGACGCTCTGCAAAACGGCCTCGATATGTCGTGTTATGCGGCTCAGGATCACTGCGGCGCCGTCTTTCTCAAAATGGAGCGAGGATGTCACGTGGTGAGCGACAGCCTCAGCCATGGACGGGATCAGGTGCAGATCGCGACGGCGGCTTGGTCCGCGGCCGGCATAGCTTCTGATTGTTGTGCGCCTGAGGCAGCCAAGGGCAATAGCGACATGGAGTTCCAGGATCTTTGCGGAATCGTGTTGCATGAGAGGACGAGCCTTTGCTGCCGGTGAGAGCGGAAAATGTTCCTATTATGTTCTCACTTGGCGGCTGGTCAACAACTTGTTGCGCGATATTGGTTTGGCATGCATCTGGACTGGGCCGAATGAAAAAGCTTGGGCTGTTCGCTTCCACTATGGTCGAATGGCGCCCAGCCGCGACGACCGCTTTGCGCCCTTGCGGTCATCTGCAGTCGTCAGCACACGGCTATGGCCAACGATCGTCTTCCGGACTACAAGGGAGCATTAGCAACATTCTGCCGAAAAATGGATAATAATCACGTTTCCCTGGATCGCATGCGCACCTTCGTGCGTGTTGCACAACGTGGCAGTCTGTCGGCGACCGCACGAGAGCTGGGGATCGGTCAATCGACAGTAACTCGTCACATTAATGAGCTTGAGCAGGCAGTGGGGGTCCCGTTGCTTGGGCGCACGACTCGTCGCGTTACTCTGACGGAGGAAGGCAATCGATACTATGCGAACTGCCTGCAGATCCTGCGCCTCGTAGAACAGGCGTCGGAAGAGGTCAGAGACGCTCGGCGGGTTCCTCTGGGCGCGGTGCGCCTTTCCTGCACCGCGGCGCTCGGCGTGCTGCACGTTACGCGCATCATCTTCGCTTTTCAGGACAAATATCCTTATATCCGGATAGACCTCAATCTTACAGACGAGCGCATTGATCTCGCACGCGAGGGCGTGGACATAGCTTTGCGCCTAGGACCCATCATCGACGGAGGAATGAAACTTGTCACAGTTGGGGCCAGTATCCGGAAACTCGTGGGGTCGCCCGACTACTTCTCCAACCATGGAAGACCCACGCGTCCGTCAGAATTGACGCACCACAACGGCGTCGTCATGTCCAACGTTGCCGGAAGCGATCAACTCTTTATCTGTGGTCCCGATGGGACACGTTTTATCGCACCCATGAACGGAACCTTACGCGTGGACCACGGCCTAGCCGCCCGAGCCGCTGTTGCCGCCGGCCGCGGCATAGCGCCGGCACATCTATGGCTAGTTCAGGATTTGCTCGACGCAGGCAAACTTGAAACTGTCCTTGACGATTACGACCTGGAGGCGGTTCCTGCCAGCCTGCTCGTTGTTCCGGAACGGGCCGGGATCACCCGCGTTCGATTGCTGGCCGATTTCCTTGTTGAAGAAATCAGGAAATTGCCCGGGATCACCTCGCACCAATCGTCGACCGGTTCGAGTTAAACCCCGAAGGACTGTTGGGTTCCCCGCCATCCTGTTGTTCTTAGGAATTGCTCCCAATTCAACGTTGACGGGTTCAGCCTGCGGCTCCATTCTAGGTCACTGGCCTCGCTGAAATAACCGTATTCGACGGCATATTGAACCATGCCAAGAAGCTCCTTCACTAACAGGTCGTTGCTGGCGAAAGCCGGAAAATTCTCGAGCAGCCCATCCCGAGTGAAGGCATTGCGATATTCGGCCCTGATACCTGTCACCCGCTGAAAGGTCTCCACCATCTCACGCGGAGAAATGATGTCGCCAACAATTGGAAGCGTCCTGCCAGCATAAATCGCCGGATTGGAGAAGATCTCCAGTACGACAGGGCCCGTAGCCGTCAACGGATCTACGAACGGAGCGCGGAAATTCTCGGGAAGATAGATCGGCAGGAGCAGCCTGTCTCCATCATAGCGGGGAACATAGTACTCTAACAAGTTCGTGTAGAAGAAAGCGAGCATGACGAAAGAGTGCGAAACGGGCAGGCCACGAATGTAGTCGGCGACCTTGGCCTTGTCGGTGAAATGCGGTGCATACTTGGACCCATTTGAAATCGCGTCAACATTCTCCAGTGTGCTGAAGACGATGTGCTGGACGCCGGCCGCCACTGCCGCATCAGCCAGCTGCCGGCCAAGGGGTGCCTCGCTCGTATCGGGTGGAGCGACAGGAGGGGTCATCAGGAAAACGCCCAATGCGCCTTCGAAAGCGCGCACGAGGTCATTCGTGCGGCCAAGCTCCAGTGGAACATTGGCGATCTCTGCGCCCATATCCGCAAGTCTTCTTGCCGCCGGAGAATCGCTGCTACGGGTCAGTGCACGAACGCGGAAGCGTTGACTACCAAGAAGCGTCTCCGCGACGCTCCGGCCCTGCTTGCTTGTAGCGCCCACGATTGCGACCAATGGTTTCGAGTCTTGTGTCATGACTGCCTCCAATCTTGATCCGAGCGCCGTCGCTGCGGTCGGTATAAGAGGAGATAGCTGATCGGGTTCAACAGCACTATGCGCTGTTGCCGGATTACATTATGCCGATTTCCGGATAAATCTTTGAGCGTCTGGGTCACTCGACTTCGAAGGAATGAGTGAGGGCTTCGGGTCGACAGGCGTCATTATGGCGTCATAGCTCAGAAGCGGTCATTGACCGGTATGTCGGGGTTTCGACATCGTATAGTCGCATTCAAAAGCAAACGAGGGAACCATGCAACGCAGGGCGCTATTTCCGGCTGGGGCGCGGGCAACCGCTGACCAAATGAGGCTTTCGCCGGGTATCATCTCCGGTGACCAAGTTTTTCTAACAGGCATGACAGGTAGCGAGCCGGGCGGCGAGATGCCGAGAAATCTGGAAGACTAGCTTCGTCAGGCGTTTGAAAAGATTGCTGCGGTCCTCATTGGATAACCCGTCAACAATCGTGGGGCAAAAGCACCTTTTGGTAAGTCATGTGTCGGTCGACTTGGATGTCGCAACAGCCTCTAATGCCTCTGCGAACTGGCTTGTACCCATCAGAGATCTGCAACGGGCGAAGCGGTTGTCGGCATAGCTGCGGAAGTCGTCTGCAGGATTGTCGTTTGCGAGCTGTATCAGACCCCAGAGCGTCCATAGAAGGTCACACATTGCCTTGTAGATGATGATGCGCCCACGCTCGGTGGCAGATGGCTCACCGCCGAAATAGGCAAGGATCATTTCTTCCTCCTGCTTGCTGTCAAATTCACCCTCCACACTGAGGTCGCCGAGATCCCACATCGGATCGTTCATGCCGGAATACTCCCAGTCGACAATCCACATCATGTGGCCAGTGTCGATGAAGTTCTCGCATAACGGATCGCAGTGGCAGGCGACATTCGGCAGAGGATGGGCAGACAAGGCAGCTCGGACGGTTTCTGCAGCTTTGAGCACGTCGCCATACCCGTTCGGAAGAGCAACGGACTTTGTGGCGAGGAGGCCAAGGTAGCTGTCGATCATCGAGAAGAGTTCGAATCGCGCGGGAAAGACCGCGCCGCTGTCGTGGAGTTTTCGAAATGCCTGGGCGGCACGCGCAGGGGCGCCCTCAATGCTGCGGAACAGGGCAGGGGTCATGGTAACGCCACCGCGTACGAAGCGGGAGACGAAGATGCCGCTCGAGGCGTCCGCATAAAGCACATCAGGGCCGACGCCAGCATGGGCGGCTGCCTCTGTCGCAATCATTTCGTTGATCCGGTCAATGTACTCCTCTGTGCCCTTGCCCGGGATGCGCAGGCAGTGATCGCCAACGCGGAAAACGAGATTGGTCAGTCCGCCCAGGCGTTCGACCGGGCCGCCGTGACCGGCCAGCAAGGGGATCCTCTTCACTGTTTCGCGGGCAAGCGCGATCTCGGCCTCTTCGCTCATGCCTTCAGCCTCTCCATTTTCGCATCATAGAGGGTGCGGGCGCCCCGGCGGGCTTCATAGGTCCTGCCGAAGGCCTCGATCTGGAACTGCTCGCCAGCTGCGATCTCGCTGGGCAGGTAACCGAAGGCGATGGTCTTGCCGAGCGTATATCCGTAACCGGTACTGGCAGTGGAGCCCACCACCTTGCCATCGAGCATAACCGCCTCACCGCCGTGAAAAGGCGCGTAACCCTCGACGGTATAGGAGACGAGCTTGCGCTTCACCCCGGCGGCTTTGATCGTCGCCAGAGCCTCCCGGCCGATGAAGTCGCCCTTGTCGAGCGCGACGCAGAAGCCGAGACCAGCCTCAAACGGATTGTAGTCGGGGCTGATATCGCCGGACCAGTAGAGATAGCCCTTTTCCATGCGGGCCGCATCGATGGCCCGGTAACCGACATCGGTGATGCAGAAGGCTTCTCCGGCCGTCTTCAGTGTGTCGTAGACATGGGACGCATATTCCTGGTCGATATAGAGTTCATAGCCGAGTTCGCCGACATAACCGATGCGGACCGCAAGCGCCGAGGCTGAGCCGATGTCGATGCGTCTGGCGGCGAGGAATGGCAGCGCCTCATTGGAGAGGTCGTCGTCTGAGGTGCTTTGCAGGACGTCACGCGCCCGCGGTCCGCAGATGTTGAGGGTGGCGAAGCGATTTGTGACGTCGCGCAGGCAGACACCTGCTGGTAGGTGGCGGGAGACCCAGTTCCCGTCTCGGACCCCGAAGCCGGACCCGGTGATCAGGTAGAGCAGATCGTCGGCGAGATGAAGGATCGTCACGTCAGCCTCGATGCCGCCGCGCTCGTTGCAGAGCTGGGTGTACACGGCCTTGCCCGGCGGACCGGACAGCTCATTGGCCGCGATCTGCTGCATGGCGGCCCAAGCACCTTGCCCGCTGATCTCGAACTTGGAGAAGGAGGACTGATCGATCAGCGCCACGCCTTCGCGGATCGCCTTCACCTCGTCTGCAACGGCGTCGAACCAGTTCGGCTTGCCCTCGAAGGAGGGGATGTCCCGATCATCGGGGCCCCCTTTGGAAAACCAGTTTGGGCGTTCCCAACCGAACTTGGAGCCGAAGACGGCGCCGTTCTTCGCAAGGGTCTCATGCAGGGGCGATCGGCGCAGACCCCGGACGGCCTGGGCTTCCTCGCCCGGCCAATGGACCTTGTAATAGGCGCCATAAGCCTCGATGGCGCGTTGTTCAAGATAACGCCCCTGCGCATGCACCGCCCCGAAACGCCTGACGTCGAAAGGCCACAGGTCCATGCCGGCATCGCCGTGCAGGATGAGGTTTGAAAGCGCAAGGCCAGCACCGCCAGAGGCGGCGATACCGGCCGTGAAGCCGCAGGCGACATAGAAATTATCGAGCTCGGGAGCCAGCCCCATGATCGGCTCGCCGTCGAAGGAGACGGGGATCGGACCATTGATGACCGTTTGGATGCCGATCTCGTTGAGCGTGGGAATGCGGGTGGCGGTGGACAGGGCAAAGAGTTCCAGTCGCTCCCAGCTCGGCTCGAAGAGTTCGCGGCCGAAGTCGAGTGGGGGCTTGCCGCGCCAGCAACCTTTCGTGCCGTCTTCCCAGCCGCCGATGGCAAAGGAGCCGGTGTCCGGCTTCAGATAGAAATTGTTGTCGGGATCGCGCAAGGTCGTCAGATCCGGCGGCAGGGTGAGTTTCTTCTCCGTGAGGAAATACTGGTGTTCCACGACGCCCGCGGCCAGCGGGACGCCGGCCATCTCGCCGATGCGTTTCGCCCATAGCCCGGCGCAATTGACGAGAATATCGCAGGAAATCGTCCCGCCATTCGTCACCACGCCGACGGCCCGGCGGTTCTCGATGACGATCTCCTTGACCGTCACCCCTTCCTCGATCTTGGCGCCGTTCATTCGAGCGCCCTTGGCATAGGCCATGGTCAGGGAATAGGGATCGATATAGCCGTCGCCGGGAATGAAGGCGGCACCCTCGATACCCTCCTTGACGATGTAAGGAAAACGCTTCGCTGCTTCATCCGCGGAGAGGGAGTAGCATTCGACGCCGAAGCTCTTTGCCTGGGTCATCGAACGGCGAATTTCGCTCCAGCGCTCAGGACTTCCGGCAAGCCTGAGCGAGCCCACTTTCTTCCAGGCAATGTGCTGGCCCGTTTCCTCTTCCAGGCGGTCGAAGACCGCGACGGAATTCTGCATCAGCCGGGTGAGGTTTCGCTTGCCGCGAAGCTGGCCCACCAGACCTGCCGCATGCCAGGTACAGCCATGGGTGAGCATGGCCTTTTCGACAAGAAGGACATCACTGGCACCGTCGCGGGCGAGGTGGTAGGCGACTGACGTGCCGATCGCCCCGCCGCCGATGATGAGAATGTGGACGTGACGATCCGCACGAAATGACATGGGCATAGCTCAGGCCTTGATCTTGTCCATGGCCGGGTCGAACATCGGCCCGAAGTGAAGGATGGCAGGCGTCTTTTCCGCCGCGACCACGAGTTCGTAACTTCCGCTCTTCAGATAATCGTCGCTGACGCCCTCAGTGTTGCGGACATAGCCGTAGCCGATGTTCTTACCGAGCGTGTAGCCATAGCCACCGCTGGTCAGGTAGCCGACCGGCTCGCCGTTTCTGAGGATCGTCTCGCGTCCGGCGAGTACGATCGACGGGTCGTCGACGGTGAAACCCATCAACCGCTTCTTGAGCGGCTGGCCGGCCAGGCTTTCCAGCGCTCTGCGACCGAGAAAATCGGTGTTCTTCCGCAGTTTCACCGCCCAGCCAAGACCCGCCTCGAAGGGCGTGTCATTTGGTGTGATGTCGGAACTCCAGGCACGGTAGCCTTTTTCAAGGCGCAGGGATTCCAAAGCGCGGTAGCCGATTGGGCGGATGTGATGGTCTTTTCCCGCTGCCATCAGGCCGTCATAGACATCGCCGAGAGCCGTGATCGGGATATGAAGCTCCCAGCCGAGTTCGCCGACATAGGTAACCCGGAGCGCCCGAACAGCGGCGCCGGCGATCTCGATTTCGCGGACATGGCCGAAGGGGAAAGCCTCATTCGAGACATCTGCGGTCGTGACGCCGCCGAGCACGTCGCGGGCCGATGGTCCCATAAGCGAAAGCGTGCCCCAGTCTTCGGTAATGTCTGAGAGCCTGCAGTCCAGACCGGCGGGAATATGGTCTGATATCCAGCCAAAATCGTGGGTGCGAAAGCCTGTGCCGGTAACGATGTAGAATTTTTCGTCGGCGACGCGCGCGACGGTCAGGTCCGCCTCGATCCCGCCTCGTGTGTTGAGGAGCTGGGTATAGGTCAGACGGCCGACGGGCTTATTCACGTCGTTGGCGCAAATCCAGTCGAGTGCCTTGAGGGCATCGGGACCTGAAAGCTCGTATTTCGCAAAGGACGACTGGTCAAAGACCCCGACTGCCTCCCGCACATGGCGGTGTTCCTCGCCGACTGATTCGAACCAGTTCTGCCGGCCCATCGAATAGATGTCTTTGCGCTCCGTTCCGGAGGGCGCGAACCAGTTGGGGCGCTCCCAGCCGAGCTTGGAGCCGAAGACGGCGCCCGATGCCTGCAAGCGGTCAAAGAGCGGCGAGACGAGGCGAGGACGGCCGCTGTCGTATTCCTCGTGCGGGAAGGCGACGGTGTAATGCTTGCCATAGGCTTCGAGCGTCCGGTCGCAGACCCATTGGCGGTCGCGATGCATTGCGGCGAAACGCCTGATATCGACGACCCAGAGATCGAGGGGGGCCTCACCATCGACCACCCATTGCGCCAGCACCCAGCCAGCGCCTCCACCGGACGCGATGCCGAAGGCGTTGAAGCCGGCGCCGACAAACATGTTCTTGCATTCGGGGGCTGCGCCGAGGATGAAGTTGCCGTCGGGCGTGAAGCTCTCCGGGCCATTGATCATCTGTTTCACGCCAACCGTCTCGAGAGCCGGAACGCGCTCGACGGCCTGAATCATGTGCTGTTCGAAATGGTCGAAATCATCGTCGAACAGGCGGAAGGCCCAGTCGTTTGGCAAGTCGCCGGTGAGCCAGGGTTGCGGGTTGGGCTCATAGCCGCCCATCACCAGGCCACCAACCTCTTCCTTGTAGTAGGTCCGTCTGTCAGGGTCGCGAATTGTCGGGGCGTCGGTCGATAGTCCCTCGATCTTCTCGGTGATGATATACTGGTGCTTGACGGCCTGGAGAGGCACGTTGATGCCGGCCATTTCGCCGACCTGGCGCGCCCATTGGCCGGCACAGTTGACGACCTTTTCGCAAGCGACGTCGCCCAGCGTGGTTTTCACAGCCGTGATCCGGCCGTTCTTCATCTCAAAGCCAGTAACCCGAACATTTTCGACGATCTTGGCGCCATGCATGCGGGCGCCTTTTGCCAGCGACTGGGTGATGTCTGAGGGGCTTGCCTGCCCGTCCGTCGGCAGCCAGCTCGCACCGACGAGGTCATCGACATTCATCAGTGGCCACATCTGCTTCACCTCTTCGGGGGAGACAAGATGCATCTCCATGCCGAAACTGCCGGCGGTGGTGGAGAGGCGCTTGAATTCGGTCCAGCGGTCCTGGTTCGTGGCAAGCCGCAGGCAGCCCGTCATCTTCCAGCCTGTTGCGAGCCCGGTTTCTGCTTCCAGCCCCTTGTAGAGCTCGACCGAGTATTTCAGCACGCGGGTGATCGAGGCCGATGAACGCAGCTGGCCGACGAGACCGGCCGCATGCCAGGTCGAACCCGAGGTGAGGGCGCCCTGTTCTAGGAGCAGAACGTCTGCCTTGTGATCCTTGGCGAGATGATAGGCGGTGGAGCAGCCGATGATGCCACCGCCAATGACGACGATCTGGGCGTGGGAGGGCAGGGTCATGACGCATGGTTCCCGTAGACTGAGTTGTAGTGGTCCAGCGCTTCTTGGAGGCGCGTGAGGTTTTCGGCCGTGTAGCCGACATAGTCGGCCCCCGGCGCATCGAGGTAGAGTTCGGATGTCATGCTCCACATCGCCTCGCGCAAAAGGGAGGCGCATTGCATCGCGGCGAGCGAGCGGCGGATCTCGAGCGAGGGCACACCCCCGAAATAGGCGGTGAGAAACTGTTCCGACTGCTCGGGTGTCAGGCCGGCATTGGAGGTCGCACCTGCGAGATCGAACATGGGCGTCGAGAAGCCGGCATATTCGAAATCGATGAGCCAGAGCCTTTCGCCATCGTCGAGAATGTTGGAGGGCAGGAGGTCGTTATGGGCAAAGACGATGGGAAGCGGCACCTGGACGGCTTCCAGTTCCTGCGCCAGCACGAGAAACTGGTCCAGCTCCGGGATCATCCGGCTGTTGCCGGCTTTGAGCGTGCGGGCATAGTCGCGCACCACATGGAAGGGCCAGAACATGAAACCCGCGCCGGTGACGTAGCGCGGCATCTCCTGGTGAAATCGTTGGAGAAGGAGTGCCACGCGCTCGCGTTCGGCTCCGACGTCATTTGCAGAAAACGTCTTCGCGTCGAGGAAGGCAGACACCATGACGCCCGGTTCTGCATATTCCACCTTCGGGGCGAAGCCAGCCTCGTGGGCCGCCCGGGCCGTCATCAGTTCGCGGGCCCTGGAAACGTGATGGAAGGGATAGTCTGTTCCGAAGCGCACGACGTGGCGGCCAGAGGCATCGGCCACCAGGAAGCTTTCATTGCTGAGGCCACCCTTGAGCACGCAGATCTCCAGCGCTCCATTCCAGCAGGGCAAGGACGCGATGCGATCTTCGAGTCCTGGGGTCGGGGCAAGGTCGGTCATGCCATACGCTCCCTCAGACGAGCCGCGCCGGCAGAGATCAACCGATCGGCGATGATGGCGATGAAGGCAACGGCGAGCCCGGCGACAATGCCGCGGCCGGTATCGGCCTTGGTCAAGGCGATATAGACCTCCTGGCCGAGATCGCGGGTGCCGACCAGAGCCGTGATCACGAGCATCGACAGGGCGAACATGATCGTCTGGTTCAGACCGAGCATGAGTTCGGGAAGTGCGAGCTTCAGCTTGATCTTGGTGAGGATCTGAAACGGCGTGCAACCCATGGCGCGTCCGGCTTCGACGACCTTCGGGTCGACGCGCTGGAGCCCGAGTGCCGTGTAGCGGATCGCTGGCGCCACGGCATAGGCAACGATGGCGATCAGAGCTGTGAAGTCGCCGACCCTGAAAAGCATGACGGCCGGCATCAGATAGACAAAGGAAGGCAGCGTCTGCAGCGTGTCGATCACCACCTGCAGCCAGCGCCAGAGCCGCTCACGCTCTGCGGCGAGAATCCCGATCGGAATGCCGATCAGGCAGGCGATGATCACCGCGATGCCACAGAGATAGACCGTCACCATCGCCTTTTCCCATTGGCCGGTGGCGGCGATCAGGAAGGAGAGGGTGGCGGCCAGGACAGCGAGCCGCAGCCCGCCGAGGCGAAAGCCGGCAATCGCCAGCACGGCGACGACACCCAGCCAGGGCAATTCGGCCAGGAAGCGCTTGATCGGTACCAGAAGGTGGATGAGGAGGGTGGTGCGGATCGCCTCGAGCACGTCGAAGAAGTTGATGTTGATCCATTTCACCACCTCGTTCCAGAAACTGCCGGTCGATAGGGTGAGGCTGTCGGGCAGGGTTGCGAGAGCAGGCGAGATCAGACTTGCGACGAGGCTGAAGACGATCACGGCAAGGCCTGCTGTGAGATACGGGTGGCGCTGCATCAGCCTGTCGTCGCTGGTCGCCATGATAGACGGATCGCCGGCCTTTCGCGCGAAGGCCTGGCTCAAGCGATCGAGGGCGACGGCGAGTGCCACGATCGCGAAACCCGCTTCGAAGCCGGCACCGATGTCGAGGCGGCGGAGGGCCGCCAGCACGTCGAAGCCGAGGCCGCCGGCGCCGATCATCGAGGCGATGATCACCATGTTGAGAGAGAGCATGATGACCTGATTGACGCCGACCATCAGCGCGTCGGCGGCCGAGGGGACCATGACCTTCCAGGTCATCTGTCGGCGCGAGCAGCCGACCATTTGGCCGAGATCAAGGATCTCTGACGGCACGGCCCTCAGGCCCAGAAGGGTGATGCGCACCATGGGCGGCATGGCGTAGATAATGGTCCCGACGATGGCTGCCGTCGGCCCGAAACCGAAGAGGAAAAGGATCGGTACGAGATAGGCGAAGATCGGGATGGTTTGCATCAGGTCGAGAAGCGGCGAGATCGCCCGTTCCACCCACGCGAAGCGGTAGCCGGCGAGCCCGAGTAGAAGGCCGAGAACGACACCGATCGGAACAGCGACCAGGATGGAGGAAAGCGTCACCATGGCGCTCGACCATTGTTCGAAGGCGGCAAGGAATCCGAAGCACGTGACGACCAGGGCCGCCAACTTGGCGCCGCCTGCATAGTATCCCATCAGACCGACGAGCACGATGACACCCAGATAGGAGATCGGCGGCACGATCTGGACTGCGGCGGATCCCTGGCCCGAGAGGAAGCCGGTGGAGAGCAGGCTGAGCGTAAACCTGTAGGGAATGTCGATGAGGTCTGCGGTGAAGCGCGTGAGATCGGTGAAGGAGAAGAGGCCGAAGCTCGCTTCGTTGACCAGCCATTTCATCCAGCCGCTGATGTGCCGAGCCGCGGGGATTTGCCAGGCGCGGGGATAGTCGAAGGCCCATTTTCCGATCGACGGGCCGAGCCACCAGGCCATGAGCACAGCAAAGGCGGCAAGCGCCAGGGCGATGTCCACGAAGCGTTTGCCAGACGCTGCGCTTCCGGTCTCAAGGGCTTGCAATGGCGGGGTGGATAGCGCGCTCATCGGCTCAGCCCTGCATCATGACGTCGACGACATCGCTGCGTCGCAGGAGACCAACCATCCGGCCATCGGCATCGACGACGCCGAGTGTGTCCCCGGCTGAAGCGAACAGGGGGGCTGCTTGCGCGATGGAAGCTAATGGCGATGTGGTGGCCGCGGGCAGAGGGCCGGTTGCGGTCTTCATCAGCGAGGCGACCTTGACGACCTTGGAACGGGCGACTTTGCGGGTGAATTCGGCGACGTAGTCGGTGGCGGGCGCCAGAACCAGCTCTTCGGGCGTGCCGGCCTGGACGATCTCGCCATCCTTCATGATCGCGATGCGGTCGGCGAGCCGGATCGCTTCGTCAAAGTCGTGGGTGATGAAGACAATGGTCTTCTTCAGCACCGACTGCAGGCGGAGGAATTCGTCCTGCATTTCGCGTCGGATCAGCGGATCAAGCGCCGAAAAGGGTTCGTCCAGGAACCAGAGTTCCGGTTCGACCGCAAGCGAGCGGGCAATGCCGACGCGTTGCTGCTGGCCACCGGAAAGTTGGCGCGGATAGGCGGTCTCCTTGCCGGCGAGACCGACCAGTTCGACCATGCGTCTGGCGCGACCCACTCGCGTCGGCCGGTCGACCCCCTGAACCTCCAGCGGGAAGGCGACATTGTCGAGCACCGTCAGATGCGGCAGCAGCGCAAAATGCTGGAAGACCATGCCCATCTGATGGCGCCGGATTTCGATCATCCGCGCTTCGCTGGCCGAAAGCAGGTTTTCCCCGTTGAAGAGTATTTCGCCCGATGTCGGCTCGATCAGCCGCGACAGGCAGCGCACCAGCGTTGATTTGCCAGACCCTGAGAGGCCCATGATCACGAAGATCTCGCCGGCTCTCACCTCAAGATTGACGTCGCGGACGGCGCCGACCAGGCCGGCGCTTGAGAGAGTCTCGGCGTTCGGCTTGCCACCATTCGAGGACACGGCATCGCGGGCGCGCGCACCGAATATCTTCCAGACATTGCGGCAGACGAGTTTGGCTTCAGTCGACATGGCAGTTCCGCTGGATCGCAGGACGGATGGCCCGCAGGGGCCGCTCGAAAGAAGGGTCACCCGCGCCGAGGGAGTGCGCGGGCGACCTAAGCCAGTCCGGCTATTTCTTGATCCATTCAGACCATTTGGCCTCGTTGGCGCCGACCCATTCGGCAACGACTTCCTCGACCTTCTTGCCTTCGAGGTCGACCTTGGTGATCATCTCACCCATTTCGTCGTTGCCGACATTGAAGGCCTTGATAGCCTCATGAGCGCCGGGCCACTTGTCCTTCAAACCAGACCAGGCGACCTTCCAGATCGGACCGAAGGGCTTGCCGCAATCATAGGCCATGTCCGGGTTTGAACCCCAGGCGGCGTCCTCGTAGCATTCCTTGGTATATTGCGGGAACTCGACCCATTCGCCCTTGTATTTGGCCGGCGCCCAATGCGGCGCGTAGATCCAGAGGAGGATCGGTGCCTGGCGCTGATAGGCGCTTTCAAGCTCCGCAAAGAGCGCCGCATCGGTTCCGGCATGCACGACCTCGAAGGGCAGGTCGAGCGCTTCAACGCGCTCGTCATCAAATCCGCCCCAGGTGACCGGACCACCGAGATAGCGGCCCTTTGGGGCTGTTTCCGCCGTCGAGAAGGCTTCGGCACAGGCTTCAGCCTTCAGTGCTTCCCAATTCGGCAGGCCGGGGCACTTTTCCTTCATGTATTCGGGAAACCACCATTCTTCCTTGGCTTGCATGCCGGTTTCGCCGAGGTTCTCGACCTTGCCGGTTGCGGTTGCTGCATCCATCGCCTCGCGGCCGGTCGTTTCCCAGATTTCCATGGCGACATGGAGGTCGCCGGATTCGAGGCCGGCAAACTGGGCCAGATAGTCGGCCTGAACAAACTCGACGGAATAGCCCGCCTTCTTCAAGACCTCGCCCATGATCTGGGTGGTGATCAACTGGCCTGTCCAGTCATGTAGTGTCAATTTGATCGGATCGGTGGATTCCTGCGCTGATGCCGGTGCGGTGAAGAAGGCGGCACTCATCAGCAATGCGGCTGCGATAGTTCTCGGCATGCGGTCATGGTGAGGCATTCGAGTTCTCCCAGTAGAGCCCGTTGAGATTGCTTAAATCTGGCAAGGCACCCGGTCGCCGTTCCCCGTACTTTTCGTATCTGATGACGTCCGCGTGTATGGCTGCAGTCTCGGGTCAAGCGCGAGAGCTTGTCAATCCGAATCTGTGGCATTTTGTGTTTTTGTGACCGATTATGTGGTGTCTGCTTGAAGCTGGTGCTATCGCGAGCTATCGATGCGGTGACGAGCAGGATGGAGATTGTCATGCCCCCTTCAACACGGCAGCGAGAGATCTTGCGTCTTCTGGATCGCGAGGGAACCGTGGCGCTTTCGACCCTCGCGCGCAAACTCGGTGTATCACTGGAGACCATCCGGCGGGACCTCAAGCCGTTGGCAAATGGTGGCAGTCTGATCAGGATGCATGGCGCAGTGAGCCTCACTTCCATGGTCGGCGAGGCGCCGTTCGAACGTCGGATGCGTGAAAACAGCGAGGCCAAACGGGCGATAGCCGCCTCAGTTGCAGCGACTATCCGCGACGGTGACTCGATCATGATGGACACAGGCACGACAACGAGCTTCCTGGCGCGGGAGCTCCTGGGTCACCGGCGTCTGACTGTCGTGACAAACTCTTCCGACATTGCGCGCACGCTTGCCACCGTGAACGACAACAAAGTCTACATGGCAGGTGGGGAGTTGCGCAGCGACAATGGGGCGGCGTTCGGGAGTACGGCTATCGATTTCATCAGCCGATTTTCCGTGACCCACGCGATCATCTCGACAGGTGCCGTCAATGCAACGGGGATGATGGATTACGATCTGGATGAGGCGGAATTTGCCCGCACGGTTATCACGCGCGGTCGACGCACGCTGGTTGTGACGGACCAGAGCAAGTTCGGTCGCGAGGGCCTGGTCCGTGTCTGTGGCTTCGAGGCGATCGCCGAGCTTGCGACTGATGTACAGCCTCCACCGGACATTGCCGAGGCCATGGCGGCCGCGGGCACCTGTCTGTTGCTTGCCTGAACTCTAAAGCTCTTTGTCTTGGGCCGGCAGAAGAACTTCCGATCGGGAGCCATGTTTCATGCGCCTGGAAGACCATGTGTTGGAAACCTTGAGACCAGGACCGATCCACCTCTCTGTGACATTCAGGATCCGGCAATGTCTCAGTTGGTCTGTACGTTTGTGAAACTCGATGATTTTCAACGAAAAACGATTATCTTCTTATTGGCCGCGTGAATTTTGATCTCTGATCCCCGATAGGCCCCCAAGCTTGGAATGGCGCGGTGAGGCGCCAGGTTAGCAGAATCATGACCGGGCTGATCACATCGCCAAAGAAACCAGCCGACCAAAAGGTCTTGGACTGGTCCGGCCATTCTCACTGTGCCGCCCGTTGAAAATCGTGAAGGAGACTGCCCAAGCATCTATCCCTTCTCAATGGGAGTGATCCTGATCAGGGGCACCAGGTCATGTGATGACTGGCTCAGAACTTCGCCTCATCAGGCAATCGGGCTTGGGTGCTTCAAAGTCTCAGTTGAGGTGGTGGATCGTCACGTCGGGTACCACTCGCTGGGCGATCTCGCACAGATGCCAGTGATGGGTCAGATAGATGACCTGCCCAACCTTCGCCATCTCGCTCAGGAGCCGAAAGACTTCTTCGGAGCGCGGATTATCGAAGCTCTCCATAATGTCGTCGGCGACGAAAGGCACGGGCGGTCGGATCGCCGCAAATTCCTCGTAACCAGCCAACCGCAGCGCAAGATAGAGTTGGAACTGCGTCCCGGTGGACATGGCATCTGCCAATTTTGAGCCGCCATCCCGCGTCACGCCGATCAGGATCTCCCGGTCACGATCCGGCTGGGTCGTTAGAGCGGAATAATTGCCGCCGGTGATCAACCGAAATGCGTCAGACGCGCGGCGCATCATCGCGCTGCGATGTCGATCCCTGTAAAGATGCAGCGCCTGGTCCGCGGCAAGAGTCCCGGTGCGAAGTATGAGATGGCGGCGGGCATGGTCTTCAATTTCAAGAAGGAGGGTGCGGCGCCGTGCCTCGATGCGAGCGACCGCGTCATCGCCGCCAACGGCATCCAGCTTTTGCTGTGCCAGAGACCTTTCAGCGTAGAGCTGCTTGGATTGCTCGGCCAAATCCTCGATCCGTCGCTCCAGCTCCATGCTATCGCGTTCCAACTGGTCGGCCTCGATTTCGCTAAGCCGTGTCGCAGCCTCGTCGAAGCTTGCCATTCTCAGCGCGTCCATGATCTGGTGGCGCACTTCGCTGATGCGCTTTTCCAGTTGATCACGCTCCCTGACCTGAGCCAGCAAGGCTTCGACCTCGGCAAGCCCCTCCACCGCGAAGAAGCGGGTCACCTCGTTTCGGCGCGCTTTGTGTATTGCCAGCTCCTCCTTGAGGCCAAGCCGCTTCTCCCTTAGCTTTTCGAGTTCGGCCTGTTTGCCATCACGAAGCCGGTCGGCCAGCTTCGCTGCCTCAAAGCGCTGCGTGAGTACATTGGCTGCAGTCACTATATCCTTGGTTGGAGCTTGCTCCTTGCATTCGATCAGCAAGCTTTCCATCGCTTCGCGAAACTGCACCTGATCACGCTCCATTGCCGCGACACGGCTCAAGAGATCCTGTCGCTCTTTCAAGACAGAGGGGAGGGTGCCAACAACGGTTAGAATCGCTCTGACTGCCGGGATCGAGCCGGCCTTGTCGGCGAACCATGTGCGAGACAGGGTATCGATCCAGTCCTTGTGCCAGGCGTCACTGCGTACCTCCGCCTCTTGTTTGTCACGCTCCCGTTCCCTGATGTCACGCTCAATGTCGGCGACCGCCTTCTCAAGTGTGATCCGCGCCGTGCGTTCAGCCCGGGCTTCGGAGAGAGCGCCGGCTGCGGTCTGGATGAGCGCTGCGACCGACGGATCTGCGGCCTCGATGCCGGCTGCAGCAAGACTGGCAATCACGGCTTCGACCAGTTGCTTGAGCTCGGCACGTAGCGGCTCGATAGCCTCCTGGCTCTCGTTCATCCTGTGCCAGGCGGCAAGCGCTGCGGCCCGTCGTGCCATCCACGTTTCGAGCGTGACCAGGCCCTCGCTGGCGCTGAAGTCATGACTGATAACCTCGGGCAAGAGTGCTTTGATCTTTTGTACGAGTTTGTCGTGCTCGTCTTGCGCCTCTGCCAACAAAGCGAGTTGTCGCTCCAGCGCCGTGTTAGCTGCCGCCTCACTCTGGCGCATGTGGCGCAGCTCAGCCAGTTCTTTGGCCCGCGACAATCGTGAGGCCGATATGGCGTCATCACGAAGCATCCGGGCTTCAAAGAATTTCGCGCTCGCAGCATCCAAGGAAGCCAGATGGGTCTGCCAAGCTGCATCGCGTTCGGCGCGAAGTTTGGCAGCCTCGCCGTCATCCAGCATCGCGTCGCTGGCACAGGTCGCAAGCCGCGCCTTTGTTTGCGCAAGTTCCACCTCAAGGTCGCGGATCCGGCCCTCTTGGTCAAAGATGCGTCTCTCGATCGCGACTGCCTGACTTCGCCAGAGTTCGATCTGACGCGGTTCGGCCGAAGCGGTGCGCTTGAGCACCTCCACGTCTCCGGTCCAGGGTGCCAGCTGCGCAATCGTGTTTTCGTAGCTACGACGGTATTCAGCGAGATTGCGTTCTTCCATGACAAGCCTGGCTGGAAGATCAGAGCCGGTCAGTTGCGCGTGTGCCGCCTCGAGGCGGCTGAGGTGGGCGTGATTGATATGCGAGGCAATGCCAGCACTTTTGTTTTCTGCCCGGAGACGTTCGAGATTTTCGCGCGAGCGCATGAGTTCCCGTTCGGCGGCCGTGCGCTTCGCATCGACGCCGGAGCGCTCTTCAATGAGATCCCTCAGTGTGCCAACCAAGGAGGCCGGCAACAGAAGAGCGGCCGGGTCCGGGTGTTTCGCCTGCTCGAGATCGCTGAGAAGCCGGGCAAGGACACCTTCCTGCTCTGCCAGGGCAAGCCGGCGCTTGGGCAGGTCGGCTTCCGCAGCCAGGTAGCGTGCGCGCCCTTGATCCAGCATGTCCATATGCGCCGCGATGGTCGCGGCCTTGTCATCCAGGACAATCTCTTCGATTTCTTCGACCAGTTGTCGAGTCGACCTGTCGGCGATCTCAACGACTGCGGAAAGACGGATCTCATCCTGCAACAGTTTTGGCAGCAGGTTGAACCATTCAGAAGGCGGGCGGGGAACGTCGCCGAGCGCAGCCAGTTCACCATTCAGCCTGGTGAGCTCACGCTGAGCAGGCAGAGCATTCAGCAGGCGCATCAGTTCCTGGTACCTGGCTTGCGCTTCGCCAAGCTCCCTCGTTGCCGTGCGGTAGGCCATATCGGCCTGGTCATGGCCTGTCTTTAAGCCTGCATAAGTCGACGCCAAAGTATCGATCGTGTTGCGCTCGACTTTCAGTGTGTCCAGCGCCCTCTTGAGTTCGGCAAGCTTGGTGCTGGACGATCGCTTCTTGTAGATCTGGTTCGCCTCGTCGGCCGCCGCTGCCAGTGACTTGCTGAGCCCTGCCAGCCCAGAGCTTGCTGAGAACAGCAATTCTCCAAGCTCGCCTTTGCTCTGGATGATGGCATTGCCGCCATCCTTGAGGGACTGGTCATCGAGTGAGAACATCGTCCGATAGGCGTCCCGGCCGATGCCGCCGAGCGCGCCCAGGAGCAGTGCCTCATTCAAAGCCTGACCACGCTCGTCGACGAGGCTACCGCTCCTTTGCTTCAGCCTTGCGACCTCGTGCTCAGCCCCATCGAACTCGAGACACCCGCCGATCTTCATCGTATTGTAGGGATGCAAAAAATTGTAAGGGCTGCGTTCGCCGATGCCATAGAGCAGATCGAGGAAGGCCGCAAAGGTTGTCGATTTCCCGGCTTCATTCAGTCCGTAGATGATATGCAGATCTGGTGTGCCGGGTCGCGCTGCACCGAAATCGATGGAATGGTCGGTGAATTTTCCATAGCGGCTGAGATCAAGTCGGCGAAGGCGCATCAGTTGCCTCCTCGCTCGGCCGCCATCATCCTAGCCGCGATATCTATGGACCCTTCGGCAAGAAGACTGTCCACGAAACGCTCGAAGGCGGCTTCGTCGCGCCCGGCGAAGTCTCGGCATTCGGCCGGAAGGTCGCTCAGAAGCTCACGGACCATATCCCTCACTTCGTCGCGGAAGCTGCTGCGAGTGGTCACTTCCTCGCGCATCAGAGCCCCAAGTTCAACGACGGGATTGGCCGCAAGGCTTTCGGGTGCTGACTGCGGCGTGTCAATCGCCAGTTCCAGCTTCTCGATCCAGGTCTTGCCGATCCGATCTCCACGTTGCTCAGCCTCGGCCAGCATGAGATCGAGGTCGCGGCGGACCTGCCAGGCCAGAGGGGTCTGACCGGTCAACCGCAGCCGGGCAACGAGGTGCGCAGATGCGGTTCGCTCACGCTCGGCCGCCAGTGCCGTTTCGATTGCTCCGGCCGCATCGCGCCATTCCACAACATGTGTGAGATCGACCTCGACACGTTGAAACTGGGCTATGCTGGTCAGCCGCTCCTCCACTGTGATCGTTCGATCATCTGCCACAGTCACAATCGATACGGACTTCGGGCCAGCCTCGTTGATGTCGCGCCCCTGGGGCATGCCCGGCATGATGACCGTGGCTTTCCCGGCATGATGGGTGCGTTGATGGATGTGACCAAGCGCCCAGTAGTCGAAGCCGGATGCGTGAAGATCGATCACATTGCAAGGCGCATAGGGGTCATGGCCAACAGATCCTGCAAGACTGGTATGCATGATGCCAATGTTCACCGCATCCAGCACCGGTGGTCTGTATCTCGGCAGTAGCGTTTCAGGCGCATGTGGCTTGGCGAAGCTCAATCCGTGAAGTGCGACCGGCAGGCTCCCAGCGGTAATTTCAATCGCCTCAGCATTGCCTCCGAATATCTTGACCGTATCCGGCAGGACCAACTCCTTGGCAATCTTTGACAAAGCATCGTGATTGCCCTTGATCAGGTAGGTGCGGATGCCCGCCTGATGGAGTTTTTCCAGCTGTCCTGCGAGAAACCGCGCCGTCTTCATCGATGTCTGATCGCCGTCATAGAGATCGCCTGCGATGATCAAGGCGTCGACCTGTTCATCGAGGCAAAGATCGATGATTGCTGTCAGCGCTTGACGGCTCGCATCGCCGATAAGCTCCGCAAGCTCAGCATTGCGCAAAGCCAGCGAGCGGAGGGGCGAATCGAGATGAATGTCTGCTGTATGGACGAAGCGGAATGGCAAAGCGTTTCTGGATCCAGTGCATTGGCGGTTGGTGTGGTGCAACCTTTCTGTTCTTCTCGTTGCCGAACGTCAACAACAGGCTGTGGCTGAAACCGGCTCAAGCGCTATGCGGTCTCAAGGCCTCGTCGGTTGTTTTGTTGCTCATGTCATGACGCTAAGCTCTACGCGTGCACATGACGAGATGCTTCATGATGTTTGCCCAAAAATTCGATGCTTGCTGATCAAGCTTCGTCCCTGTCGCAAGAGCCACGGCCATAGCTGCCTTCTTTAGGCGTTCCTGACAGCCCCGCCCATCCCATGCAACGGTATGCACCGTCTTTTCGCTTCGCCCGCCCCTTCGGGGTGCATGGGCTGTTTTGGTCTGTCTCTCCGGACGCCATCAGGCCGCGATGGTCGCGGTCTCCACAGCGAAAGGAGACAATCATGTCGAAATCATCGTCATCCAAATTCGATGTCCATCAGGAAGTCACCAACCGCATCGTCGATGCCCTCGAACATGCAGGCGAGTTCCAGCTCCCCTGGATCGGCAACACAGCGACAAGCTTTGCACGTCCCGTCAATGTCGCATCGCGCAAGCCTTATAACGGCGTGAACATTGTCAGTCTCTGGGTCGCGGCCCAGGCTTCTGACTATCCCTCCAATGTCTGGGGCACATACCGCCAGTGGCTGGAGGCGGGTTGCCAGGTGCGGAGGCAAGAGAAATCCTCCCTCGTCGTCTTCTACAAGACTTTCGACGTCGAGCAGGTCAATGACCAGACCGGCGAGGACGAGCCGGCCGAACGTAAGGTTCTGCGTGCCAGCTGGGTCTTCAACGCCGCCCAGGTGGATGGCTTTCCGCTTGATCAAGTTGATATCCCGTATCTGCCCGCATTCGATCCGATCGCTCGCGCCGAAGCCTTCGTTACGGCAACCGGTGCCGTCATCGAGGAGGGGGGTGACAAGGCCTGCTATGTTCCCTCGGCTGATATCATCCGGATGCCGGAGCGTCGCCGCTTTATGGGCACGGCCACCACAAGCGCCGCCGAAGGTTTCTACAGCACACTCTGCCATGAACTCACCCACTGGTCGGGCTCGAAAGCACGCCTTTCACGCGATCTTTCTGGCAGATTTGGCACTGAAGCCTATGCCATGGAAGAGCTTGTCGCCGAACTGGGGGCTGCCTTCCTATGCAGCGATCTCGGTCTGGTGCCCGAGCCGCGTCTCGATCATGCCCAGTACATCAAGCACTGGTTGACGGTGATGAAGTCCGACAAGAAGGCGGTGTTCACCGCAGCGTCGAAAGCCTCCGAGGCGAGTAATTGGTTGATGTCTTTGGCTGCCAAGCATCGCGACATCGAGGATGGGGCGTGAGCCCCATTCTTTCACTCTTTGCCGGTGACGACAGGCAAGGTCTTAAGATGCTTGTCGATGGCCTCGACAACATCTTGGTGCATAGGAAGGTTGGCCTTTTCGGTCTCCCATCGCTCCATGAAGAGTGCGACGGTTTCCTTGGCTGTATCAAGGACGAGTTTCTTGGGAAGCTTCGCTTTCGCAGACAGGTGGGCCAGCTCGTCTATTGTGAACCCGGTAAACTCCTTCGTCCGGCTGAAGGTCAGCGCGGACTTGTCATTGGCGATATATGGGATCGTGGACACGAAGTCATAAGCGGGAGCAAGGCGGGCGTTTCGTCGATCAGGATAGATCAGCGACCAGTTTTTCAGATGCATGTCGCCATTGCCGATCAGGACATTGAATGTCAGGCGGCGAATGAATTCGGCGACATCATCCTGATCGGATTCAGACGCGACCACCGATATCAGATTGCGGTAACTGGCTTTCTTGTACTTGTCCTCAGGGTAGACGTTAAAGACCTGCGCGAAATCCTCGATATGGGTGACGCTGCCATCTTCAGTGCGATCGAAGCGCTCGATGACGAAGGCCTGTTGCCCGATCCTCTCAATACCATCGGGCAAATTGCCGATCGATCGCACATCGATCAGCCCGATCGCTGGCACGTTGATCCCGACCATCCTCGCAAGGCTCATCATCGAGAACTCGTTTTCCGGAATATTGGCAAACTCGCGAGAGGGGAGTTTGACGATCCGATTGCCGCCGACGCCGCTGATCGGAATGGTCAAGCCACCCCTGGCGCTTTGAACCGCCGAGAATTTGAGCTGCACACCCGCCAATGAAAACCGCATGGCATCTTCGGCAGCTTCCTTTGCGGCTTCGCCTTCCAGGATGTTATGTGCTTCGTCCGGCCATTCTTCACCGTCTGCCGGGACGACGGTGATCGCGCCGGGCAGGTCTTGCCCTAGCACCCACAAGAGGAAGAACTCGCGGTCGATATGGATGTCAGCCCTGTCGGCCAGATACCGGCGCAGATGCCCCTCTGGTAAAAGGTTCGAGAAATAGGGCATCAGCTTGATTTTATACGGCCTGAAGTCCGTGATCAGGTCGCCGAGGCTATCCTTGAACTGCAGGCCGAGGGTCGGTCTCTTACGGTTTTCGACATAGGCATCGTTGAAGGCAAAGAGCGTCTTTTCGGTTCCGACATGGGTGATGGTGCCGATGTCTTTGCCATAGAGGCGCACACTCAAAACAGATAGGTCAGGCATCGTCATCCTCCTCATCTAACGAATAGGCGGGACGATTGGCGCTGCGTTGTTCGCTCTTCGGCTCGAATTGGGCGATCTGGTTGCGGAGCGCTCGCATGCTGTTGGTCGCGTCTAATATGCCCTTCCAGTGTTCTGTCAGTC